>NZ_JAFEQJ010000050.1:0-1958 GCF_016890655.1 Staphylococcus sp. GDY8P72P
CAGGAGTCTGGACTTGACTCACTTCCTTTATTATTTTTCATTTTTTTAAACTATTTAATACTAATGTCTTTTATAATAGCTTTTCATATATTATATAATCAATCTTTATAAGTCCTTTTATAAATTTCTTTTCTACCATTTTCGATAAATTCCTGTTTAATATTTTTAATTCCATAAACAATAGTTTCAATAGGATAATATTCTTCAACTATATCTTGATATTCTTTTGCTTTCTCAATATCTATATTTCCATACATTCTTAATATATCTTCTCCAAAATTTGTTCCTATTTCTTCTTCACTATCTTCAAGTAAGTATATAAAATCACAATATTCATCTATAATTCCAGAATCTCCAAAATCAATTATTCCAGTTAATCTATTATTGCCATCTAACAATAGATGATTACAACTAAAATCATTATGGCATAAACACTTTTTACCCTCAAAAACTGTTGTTGCATTTAGTCTTTCCATAAAACTTTCTATATAATCTTTTTCTATATCAGTTAAATCATTATAAATAGTTTCACGCAACAATATATACTCTTCTAATACATTTTGTTTATTATCAATAGTACATTCACTAATATCTGTATAATCTAAACCGTGCATTTGTCTTAAAAAACTGGCAATATCTCGTTTTAACAAATTTTGTTCTTCTTCTGACATAGTAGAATAAATTTCTGGTGTTAAAAAAGTTCCTTTAATTTCTTTATAACCTAGTATAGATAATTCATCACTAATATACGAATATTCAATATTAGGAATTTTTACATTAGTTTCTAAATTTGTATTTAAAAAATTATATATTGCTTTTTCTTTTGCATAACCTTTTTTCTTATTAGTACTAAATTTTGTTTTAAAAATGTATTCATTATTAACTAAATATGCCACACTATCATAACCACTACCGATTATTTCAATACTATCTACTTTGAAATTATCAAAGTAATGCTCAATTAAATATTTCATTGCCTTAACATTTGTGGCATTATCATCATATCTATATTCCATTAAATAACAATCTTCTTTTTTGCCCTCGTGTAATTCATGTTCTGGCAAATCTTCAATAATTCTAAAACCAGATTTTTGGTATGCCCTTATTGCTCTTGGATTATTTTTATGAGGGTCTAAAATAACTGCATTAGCATTTCTTTCTTTTTTCAAAAATTCAAAAATCAATTTAATATATCTTGTACCAATTCCTTTACTCCAATAATTTGGCTCTCCTATAAATTGATCCATACCATAGACTATCTCATCAGTTTTTGGATAATGATAATCAGTATATAACTCATCATACATTTTATATATTTGTCCATATCCAATAGGAACATTGTTATATTCAATAATTACTCTAAAAACTTCATCTTCCCAAGGCTCTGTATAATGTTTTTTTAATGATTCTAATGTATATTTTTTATCTCTACCACCATAAAATTCTAATACTCTTTCATCAGTTAACCATTTTAACATCAAAGGAAAATCATCATCTATTAAAGTTCTTATACATATTTCATTTTCAACTATATTCATTTATTTATCACCTTTTTCATAATCATATACATATACTATTTCATCTTTATAATCATTTTTACCACCTAATTTTTCATATACATGGCAAGCTCTAGGATTACCTTTATCAGTTATTAAAAACATTTCAGAACAACCAATCTCTTTAGAATATTCCTTAATAAAAGATAATAATTTTGAACCATAACCTTTGTCTTGATAGTTAGGTAACATTCCTATTGAGTGTAAATAAAACATTGTTTTTCCATCAGGTCTTAAAAGTGTATAGCAATATGCAAATCCTATAATTTTATTATTTTCTTTAGCTATAAACCCAAATGAACTGGTATCATTAAGAAATCCTTTTAAATTATCAATATCAAAAACCATATTATCATCAATTAAAACTTCTTCCATAAACTCAGTCAAGTCCAGACTCCTGTG
>NZ_JAFEQJ010000051.1:0-1037 GCF_016890655.1 Staphylococcus sp. GDY8P72P
TTGTTAATTTGTTTATATCTGAAATAGTTCATACAGAAGACTCCTTTTTGTTAAATTTATACTATAAATTCTACTTTGCAACAGAACCTTCATATTTATCAGAGCTCGTGCTATAATTATACTAATTTTATAAGGAGGAAAAAATATGGGCATTTTTAGTATTTTTGTAATCAGCACAGTTCATTATCAACCAAACAAAAAATAAGTGGTTATAATGAATCGTTAATAAGCAAAATTCATTACCAAATTAAAGAGGGTTATAATGAACGAGAAAAATATAAAACACAGTCAAAACTTTATTACTTCGAAACATAATATAGATAAAATAATGACAAATATAAGATTAAATGAACATGATAATATCTTTGAAATCGGCTCAGGAAAAGGCCATTTTACCCTTGAATTAGTACAAAGGTGTAATTTCGTAACTGCCATTGAAATAGACCATAAATTATGCAAAACTACAGAACATAAACTTGTTGATCACGATAATTTTCAAGTTTTTAACAAGGATATATTGCAGTTTAAATTTCCTAAAAACCAATCCTATAAAATATTTGGTAATATACCTTATAACATAAGTACGGATATAATACGCAAAATTGTTTTTGATAGTATAGCTAATGAGATTTATTTAATCGTGGAATACGGGTTTGCTAAAAGATTATTAAATACAAAACGCTCATTGGCATTACTTTTAATGGCAGAAGTTGATATTTCTATATTAAGTATGGTTCCAAGAGAATATTTTCATCCTAAACCTAAAGTGAATAGCTCACTTATCAGATTAAATAGAAAAAAATCAAGAATATCACACAAAGATAAACAGAAGTATAATTATTTCGTTATGAAATGGGTTAACAAAGAATACAAGAAAATATTTACAAAAAATCAATTTAACAATTCCTTAAAACATGCAGGAATTGACGATTTAAACAATATTAGCTTTGAACAATTCTTATCTCTTTTCAATAGCTATAAATTATTTAATAAGTAAGTTAAGGGATGCATAAACTGGGTTCTGTTGCAAAGTAAAA
>NZ_JAFEQJ010000052.1:0-6344 GCF_016890655.1 Staphylococcus sp. GDY8P72P
TAGTAATTTACTCTTGATAAAATCCGTTACCAAGTAAAGCAGATACGATGATGACAGACAGGATGAACAAATTATGTGAATTGATGGGGATTCCTTTAATTGATCACGTGATTGTGGGAGGAGATAATCGAGAGTTTTTTAGCTTCAAGGAAAAAGGGTTGATATCTAATCCAAGAATTACTTTGACGAACGACTATAAAACTCTAGACTTTCCATCCCCAATGATAGCTGAGCGAGGGAAGGTAAGGTGAATGTGAGTGGAGAGGCCAAAATAAGTGGCGCCGTGCTGAGTGGATATAATGCTTCACATTCTATTTAAAGTTTTCAACAGAAGTGCTGACGCTACCGACTGGTGCGCTAGCACTTTTTAATCTCGATATATCCCTTTTCAAAATATGTTATACTATATTATAAAATACTTTTGAAAGGTACAGACAAGGGTTGTCAAAACTATGAAGAAAGAAAGAATAAAAGAAATCTGCCATCTCGCACAGGTATTTCACTCAACCTATAAAATTTCAGTTCTAATAAAAGATGACAAGAATATAAACATAGCTCTTGGTAATATTGAAGTTGACAAGAATTTGTTTCCTATTGATTATGATATGAGCCAATATTGGATTGAAGATTTACCAGGATTCAGAATCGGAGTTCATCCTCTTGGTGCTGTCCGATGCACATTTGAATCTGATGATAAAGCAATGTACGTTCAGATTGGTCCAGTGATGGTAGAGAACATTAACCCATTGATGATTTATCAGGGAAGCAATGACAATGAATGGACTGTGCTCGATATCAGAAAGTTTAGTGAAATATGTGTGATGATGTATTACTTTGCATTAGATAAGAATTTATCTTTTTCTATTGAGAGTTTAGTGAATAAACTGGTACAATTTTTTTCGACTGATATCATGGGACTACAAACGTCTGAGCTTTCAAAGCGGACGATTGAACAAAGTTATCAGGACTTACGAACAAGACTTGAGCTTGTCCAAAATGGTGATATAACTACACTTAAACAGCTGAACCGGGATCAAGATTACCTTAATGCACTTTTTGAATTTTGTAATAATGAACAATCAACAAAATCCATGCTGACATTCTGTCTGTATCTATCGATGTACTATGCTATTGCTGGCGGTCTTCCTATTGAAATGTCAGGTGCAATCAGTAGCTATTACGGAAATCGCTTTAGTTCTCTGAGAAAAAGAGAAGAGTCCGTTGCTATGTATAACAGTATTTTGGAGCATTTCGCTTTAAGTACTGCAGATTATAGAGTATCTGGTGTCTCTTCAGACATAGCAAAAGCAGTCAGGATGATTAAAAGAAATATCAACCGTCAGCTCACCATTCAGTCAATATGCACAGAAATTGGTCTAAGTCAGTATCACTTCATGCGTAAATTCAAGATAGATATAGGTATGACTGTTGGTGCATACATTAAGAAGGAGAAAATAGCATATGCCAAATTTCTATTGGTATATACGAATCAGTCAATATCAGAAATTAGTGAATATCTTATATTTAACTCACAAAGTTACTTCACATCCGTGTTTAAAAAAGAAACAGGAAAAACGCCTTTTGAATATAGAAAGAGTGATTTGTAAAGCTGATGGCTAATGCAAAGAATCAATTGCGGCAATCCTTTTGTATCTTTTTCCAGTGTGGCTGCGGTTTCTGTTGACGGGAACAGCAGGGCATATGCGGAATCTGGTGTCGGATGAGATAACGGATCAGTTACTTTGTTTTTATCAGAAAAGGTGTAAGCTAAAACTTAGGTTAGCCATTGCGCTAGCGATTTGGTACAATAAGGGGGAAGTTGAATTATATTTGAAACGATAGGAGGGAGAAGCAAATGAAATCTACAACTAAAGTAACATTTAAAGAACTTCATGTATAGGTGGCTGTGACAAGCTTTACATGGAGTGGAATAATTATTGTCCGAAGCCACCTTTGCAATTGCTAGTACTAACGCAAAGGAGGATATGAAAATGCAATACAAAATAATTAATGGTGCCGTTTACTATGATGGTAATATGGTGTTGGAAAACATCGGTATTGAAATCAATGATAATGAAAAGATTGCTATTGTTGGTAGAAATGGATGTGGAAAAACAACCTTGCTAAAAGCTATTATAGGCGAAATTGAATTAGAAGAAGGAACTGGTGAAAGTGAGTTTCAAGTAATAAAGACCGGTAACCCTTATATTAGCTATTTAAGACAGATGCCTTTTGAAGATGAAAGTATATCAATGGTGGATGAAGTCCGTACGGTATTTAAGACGCTTATTGATATGGAAAACAAGATGAAACAGCTGATAGATAAAATGGAGAATCAATATGATGATAAAATCATCAATGAATACTCTGATATCAGTGAAAGGTATATGGCTCTTGGAGGTCTAACCTACCAAAAAGAATATGAAACGATGATTCGTAGTATGGGTTTTACTGAAGCAGATGATAAAAAACCCATTTCTGAATTTTCAGGTGGTCAGCGAACTAAGATAGCTTTTATAAAAATACTTTTAACAAAGCCAGACATTCTATTACTTGATGAACCTACTAACCACCTTGATATAGAAACAATACAATGGTTGGAGAGTTATTTGAGAAGTTATAAATCTACATTGGTTATTATTTCCCATGATAGAATGTTTCTTAATCGAATTGTGGATAAGGTTTATGAAATCGAATGGGGAGAGACCAAATGTTATAAAGGTAATTATTCAGCCTTTGAGGAGCAAAAACGAGAAAATCATATCAAACAGCAAAAAGATTACGATTTGCAACAGATAGAAATTGAAAGGATTACACGCTTGATTGAACGTTTTCGTTATAAACCTACGAAAGCTAAAATGGTGCAATCTAAAATTAAATTATTACAGCGTATGCAAATATTAAATGCACCAGACCAATACGATACAAAAACTTATATGTCTAAATTTCAACCGAGAATCAGTAGTTCAAGGCAAGTATTAAGTGCTTCAGAACTTGTGATAGGCTATGATACTCCTCTTGCAAAGGTTAATTTCAACCTTGAAAGGGGACAGAAGCTTGGAATTGTTGGGAGTAATGGTATTGGTAAATCCACGTTGCTTAAAACACTTATGGATGGTGTGGCAGCATTGTCTGGAGATTTTAAATTCGGATACAATGTTGAAATTAGCTATTTTGACCAACAGCTTGCTCAAATCAGTGGAGATGATACACTATTCGAAATTTTTCAAAGCGAATACCCTGAGCTAAATGACACAGAGGTCAGAACTGCTCTTGGCTCATTTCAGTTTAGTGGAGATGATGTTTTTAGACCGGTGTCCTCTTTGTCAGGTGGAGAAAAGGTTAGATTGACATTATGTAAATTATTATATAAACGTACTAATGTTTTAATCTTAGATGAACCGACAAACCACATGGATATTATTGGAAAAGAGAATTTAGAGAATATCTTATGCAGTTATCAAGGTACAATTATTTTTGTGTCACATGATAGATATTTTACTAATAAGATTGCTGACAGATTACTTGTTTTTGATAAGGATGGTGTAGAGTTTGTACAATCTACTTATGGTGAGTACGAGAAAAAAAGGATGAATTCTGAAAAGCCATTTAATAACATTAAAGTTGAGCAGAAAGTAGAGAAAAATAACACAGTAAAAGGCGATCGTAACTCCATTGAGAAGGAGAAGGTTAAGAAGGAGAAACGAATTGAAAAACTTGAAGTGTTAATAAATCAATATGATGAAGAATTAGAAAGATTGAATAAAATTATTTCTGAACCAAACAATTCTTCTGATTATATAGTACTGACGGAAATACAAAAATCAATTGATGATGTTAAAAGGTGTCAGGGTAATTATTTTAATGAATGGGAACAGTTGATGAGAGAATTGGAAGTTATGTAATTTTTGAGTTATGCAATAAGGATGTAAAAGTGTTAATGATACATTCTGGTTGTTGAAAATGTAAAAAAATTAATGAATTTTTATTAGATATAATCGCTATGTGAAGACCTTTTGAGTTTGCCGCATAGCGGTTTTTATTATCTATACTTTGGAATTGTCAAGAAAAGTGTAGTCGTATAAACTCACTAAATTTCCTTTGATTGTTATGCTGCCAGAAGTTGTTCTTCCAGCTGAACAAAATTATTACGATTTATATGAAAAGTTGTTGCCTGGATGCCAATTCCATAAAATGGGTTGGGCAATGGGGGTTGTCTGGACAAAATAACTTAAAGCTGTGGCTTTGAAAAGTTGAATTTGTGATTGTTTTCAGAGCTATCGGGTGCTTTAGTATAAATAACAATGAATAAAAAATCAGCCTGTATCTTATGTTACTATTAAGTAATTTAAGATACAGGTTTTACTATTTTTGAAATAAGTACCTTCCACTTCAAATACATGTATTCAAAGTGAAAGTATTGATTTAAATGATTCTTTTGTAATTTACTCTTGATAAAGCTTAACACCTTCTCCAGAAGATATCAAAATAACTCAGAGAATAAAAGAGATTAGTGAAATGATGGGCATTATATTATATGACCACATAATATTTTCAGAAAATGATCATCATTCAATTATGAAAAATGACTTAGATGATTAGATATCACTTTATTAGTTCGTAAATACAAATGTCTATACAAGATTTAAAATAGTCATATTTTGTCATCCTCAACCATCATATGAAGATATTGAAGCTACAAAGCGTCTATATAAAGTGGGTAAATTAATCAGAATAGATGACCTCGATCATCTCATCTTTACAAATAATTCATTCCATTCAATAAAAGAAAGTTGTCTTCTCTAAAGGTTAAGCATTATATTCCTGACCTTTTTTATTAACGATTTGTCACATTCATATAGAAACAAGCAGATTTTTCATCATCCTATATCTGTAAAAACTATATATTTTTTAATCCTACGCTTATAAAAATATATATCCAATATTAACTCTACTTGTTATAATTACAAATAAAGTAAAAAATAGGTTAAGGAGAATTTTTATAAAAAATGGTTGTTCTCTGTATTAATTGTTTTGTTAATAAGCCTCATCAGCGTATTTACATATTTTCAGTACTCAATAAATCAAAGTTTGTCACTATAGAAAGAAAAGCTGAAACTCAAGACTGTTAAGGCTAAAGGCGAAACAGACAAAAAACAGATAAGGAAAAAGAAAATAATTATAATTCAACTGAAGAACCTTCAACAGAAACTGCTACAACTTAACAGTAGCATATCTCAAAGTTTATCCAGTTAATTTAATTCAGATAGACCATAAAGGAAAACATAAAAACCTACCTAAACGAATAATCGGAGATGATAACAATGAAAACAGCTGCAATCTACTTGAATGAAGGAAATGAATCACAATTCGGTGTATCCCTAGAAGAGCAACTAGAAATACTTACAAAAATTGCTAAGGAAAAAAACTATCATATCGAAAAAGTTTATACTGATAATGAAGAAGACTTTATAGTGGGCTACTATCCTAAATTATATGAACTTAACAATAAAATACGTAACACAGATTATGATCTAGTATTATTCTATAAGTCATTTAACATGTTTCATGAAATATATGATTATCTGAAGCAGATAGAGTTTTGCATTAACAGTCATGTCGATGTTTATAGTCACATGGAGTTTATAGATTCTACTGCTGGTTCAGAAGGACTTAAATTTATACATGGTCTTATAGCAACAGACGACTGTCTATAGACAATACTGAGAGGAGAAATAGTGTAAAAAAACGTGTATGAATATAACATAGAAACACATTACTTAAATTAACAGGAGGAAGAAACGTGGCAGATTATAAAAGATTGCTAAGGACAAAATTCGTGAAGCTAAATTAGATGAAAAAGCAAAAACATATTATGCAAAAGGAAAATAATTATCACAGGATAAAGACTTAAAGAAGAATTCTGCTGATTATGGCAAAGGATTCATTAACGGACTAAAAAATATAGAAACTATCCCAATGTTAGCATTAACATTCGTTATGATGCTATTGCTATAGATACCTATGATGTAAACCTGTACTATAAGCTAAAACGGATAAATGCATATGTTTCATTATTATTAATCCCTTCATTACAAAATAAAAAATAACATTTTAATTTGTATTTATTATAAATAACTTAATGAAATTTTACAATATTTATTGCATATTTTATAATCTCATTTTCCGAAATGCTCCTTCTAATAAATAAAGGCAAGATGCTTATAGCAGCTTGCCTCAAAATAATTTTCAAGTTATTAATATTAATTATATTTTCTTATCTATAAACTAATCCACCATCAGTTAAAATAGATTGTCCAGTAATATAGTCAGAATCACTTGAT
>NZ_JAFEQJ010000053.1:0-768 GCF_016890655.1 Staphylococcus sp. GDY8P72P
ATTGAGAAACTTATCGTTTGATATTAATGGCTTGGAGCTATTTATTATATTGTCTAGACGTGATTCAAAATTTTGTAAATCATAAGTACTGTTTTTATTTTGATTTATAGTATTAATAATTCTTTGATAGTTAGAAAATAAGTCGTTTTCAATACTGAGAAAGTATCCATTAACGTTGAATGGGTATTTTACAATTTCTTTTTTTCTTAATTTTTCACGGATTTTCGATTCATCATTTTGTATATCATCAGTCACAATTTTATGATTGATTCTTTTATTCAAACTTGGAAGGTAGAGTTTGTTTAATATATCAATAATGAAAAAATCTAATAATTTGTTATCAGTACGTTCACTATACTCATCTATAGTTGGCTCATTTGATATATATCTAGCTACTTCATGATTTACATTTGAATACTTGGAATCATCAGGTTCTACTTGGTTGTATATAATAAAATTTTCGGGATTGTTTTCTTTATTATATTGATGAGCTTTATATAATTGCTTGAAATTGAAGTCATTATCAAATGTCATATTATCTTCCATTAATGTTTCAAACAGTAACTCGTCAATTCTATGTGCTAATTTTCTATATAATTTTGAACTCTTATCTAAATCTAGAGAATTTGTATAATTAAAAAATGAAGACAATGCATCATTACACTTTGACTGAGCACTAAGCCATTCTAAAGTAAAAGAATAGTTTTCAGATGCATAAATTTGCGCTTTTAATGCATCTTTTTTAATATTATCAATTGAATCGCTGAT
>NZ_JAFEQJ010000054.1:0-640 GCF_016890655.1 Staphylococcus sp. GDY8P72P
CAATTATACGGACTTTATCCAAATAATGGCCAAAAAGTAGAAGAACAAGACCAAGAAATTCGTGATCAAATTCAATCTACAAAAGATAGTATTGAGAATAGCAATGATGATACAAATTCAAAAATTGCAGAATTACAAAATAAAGTTGATAGCCTAAAACAACAAGCAGATACAGACAAATTAAATAAAGTTGCAGAAGATTATCAGAACACAATTAATAATTTGAAAGACGCAAAAACCCAACAAGATAATGGTAACAATGAAAAAATGGAAGAAGAATTAAATAAAGTTAATAATAAGTTAGATGAAATCAAGAATAAAATTTCATCGTGGTTTAATAGTAATAAATAACTTGCTACTACATTGATATAAAGGGTAATGCGTATGGAAAATGAAAAGACACGTAATAAGAAGCCATATATATATGGTTTCTTATTACTAATAATTATCTTAATTGCTTTAATAATTGTATTTGTAGTTAGAAAAACAGATGCCCTAGGACAAATAAATAAATTTGAAGATGCTGTAGAATCTAATGATTCTAAAAAAGTCAGTGAAATTTTATCCGGTAGTGAACGGACTATGTCAGACAAGGAATCAAAAGCGTTTATAAAATATATGGTTCTGTTGCAAAGTAAAA
>NZ_JAFEQJ010000055.1:0-852 GCF_016890655.1 Staphylococcus sp. GDY8P72P
GTACTTTTCATTGATGCTGAAGCTATACAGAACCAGTCTAGGTAATTTTTGTGTCGTTAGAATATCTGACGTTTCAATACGTTTAATATTTTTGCCATCCGTGATAGTCAATTTCTCAATCCCAGTAGAGGGATCAAGAAATTTGTTTTCAATGATGATTGGACTAGATAAACGAACTACCTTATCTTCGTCGTTTTTGTTTTTTGCTCGAATAAGTTCATACCATCCAGTTGAATTTACCCAATATGGATATTGCTTGAAGATGTTATGAGTCATAATTAATCTCTCCTTTGCTATATAAGCATTAAATTTG
This sequence comes from Staphylococcus sp. GDY8P72P, assembly GCF_016890655.1. Classification (NCBI taxonomy): domain Bacteria; kingdom Bacillati; phylum Bacillota; class Bacilli; order Caryophanales; family Staphylococcaceae; genus Staphylococcus; species Staphylococcus sp. GDY8P72P. Next base: position 314 of record NZ_JAFEQJ010000055.1, read on the forward strand.
TGTTGCTACATACATATTAAAGGAGAATTAAACGCAAATAAGTAGGTCGTCCATATACAAAAAAATTGGACGACCTACTTAGGTAATGCTATTCAAATTTTAAATTGTCCAAGGTTTCACTTAGAGCTTTTGCGATAGACCAACTAGATAAATCATTGACTTGTTTACTGACGGTTTCGTCTTTAATTTGAGTAGATTTTATTTCTTCAAATAACTGGAAAGCGTTCGTTAATTCGGTAAAGTTTATTTTTGAAAGTGGCTCAATATCTTTATTAAATGAATATTTATCTAATAAAAGATGAATTCGATACAAGTCATTTAAGAAGCTCTCTACTTGATTTGGACTTATACCATCATCAACATAGGATTGGCGATTAGAATAAAATAGGTTAGAAAATTTAGACAATGATAAATAAAAGTCTTTATAAATATTGAGAAACTTATCGTTTGATATTAATGGATCGGGGCTATTTATTATATTCTCTATGCGCGATTCAAAATTTTGTAAATCAAAAGTGCTGTTTTTATATTGATTTATA
>NZ_JAFEQJ010000056.1:0-852 GCF_016890655.1 Staphylococcus sp. GDY8P72P
GTACTTTTCATTGATGCTGAACCCAAACATAACCAGTCTAGGTAACTTTTGTGTCGTTAGAATATCTGACGTTTCAATACGTTCAATATTTTTACCATCCGTGATAGTCAATTTCTCAACCCCTGTAGTAGGGTCGAGAAATTTGTTTTCTATGATAATTGGACTAGATAAACGAATTATCTTATCTTCGTCATTTTTGTTTTTTGCTCGAATAAGTTCATACCATGCAGTTGAATCTAACCAGTATGGATATTTCTTGAATATGTTGTTACTCATAATAAATCTCTCCTTTGCTATATAAGCATTAAATTTGTGTTGCTAAATACATATTAAAGGAGAATTAAACGCAAAAAAGGAGGTCGTCCATAAACAAAAAAAATGGACGACCTCCTTTGGTAGTGCTATTCAAATTTTAAATTGTCTAAGGTTTCACTTAGAGTTTTTGCGATAGACCAACTAGATAAATCATTGACTTGTTTACTGACGATTTCGTCTTTAATTTGAGTAGATTTTATTTCTTCAAATAAGTGGAAAACGTTCGTTAATTCGGTAATGTTTATTTTTGAAAGTGGCTCAATATCTTCATTAAATGAATATTTATCTAATAAAAGATGAATTCGATACAAGTCATTTAAGAAGCTCTCTAATTGATTTGGACTCATACCATCATCAATATAAGATTGGCGATTAGTATAAAATAGGTTAGAAAATTTAGATAATGACAAATAAAATTCTTTATAAATATTGAGAAACTTATCGTTTGATATTAATGGCTTGGAGCTATTTATTATATTGTCTAGACGTGATTCAAAATTTTGTAAATCAAAAGTACTGTTTTTATATTGATTTATA
>NZ_JAFEQJ010000006.1:0-141019 GCF_016890655.1 Staphylococcus sp. GDY8P72P
GTAATTTACTCTTGATAAAGCTTAACACCTTCTGATGAGGATATTCAAACTACAAAACGTTTAATTCAATGTGGTGAAATATTAGGTATCGACATTATAGACCATATCATTATTGGTAATGGTAGTTATGTCAGTCTTGTAGAAGAAGGATACTTTGATTAAAGGTATGGAAAATCAACTTAAAAAAGTGTAATTAACGCTAACATAACTAAATGCACACCTAGTTTGAAGGACAGGAGTGCATTTAATTATAGTTATAGTGGAAAATTAATATAAAAAAATAACCATGAAAAGTATTGGATTAGTATATCAAGATTAACTTAAAGGTTAATTGTTTTTTGTAATAATTGTTGTTTAACACCGTATTTTAGAATAGTTTGTCCTGTGTTGTAAAACCCGACTGAATTATATAAATTATAAGAAATTACATTATCTTCATTGACTACAAGTGCTATAAATTGAACGTGTGGATAGTGTGTTTTAATAAAATCGTCTAATAGCAATAAACACGATTTAGCGTATCCGTTTTGTAGAAATCTAGCATCGGTTGAAAAAGCTTTTAAAAAAATTGTGACATTTTTAGTAGATGTAAAATACTGAGCATATTCGCTTGCTTGTTGTAAAACAAAAAAGGTAACTAAGTTATTGTCGTCATTAAATCCGAGAATACAATTCATATCAGAATTATACTGTGCATTATTGATATGAACGGATGGGGTTTTAGGAAAATGAATTTGATCGTAAGTCAGTTGGTAACTCATTATATAAGGTAAAAATTTACTTTCGTAATTTACCAAAAACATTTATAACACCTTCTTGCTTGTTGAAATTATAATTAATAATACTTAATAATGTATAATAATTCAATAATAATTTAGGTTTATTTTAATTTTATACTGTATTTAATGTTATTATTGGTGATTGGTTTGATTTGATATGATGAATAATAATACAAAATTGGCCGAATGATAAATTGAGTTGATAATTTATATGTAATATATTTGTAGAATGTTATTTGATAATATTGATAGAGTATATTTCAGTATAAATATGTATTGATATGAGTTATGAAGTGCTTTAAGTCTTAAATTCAGCTGATTAAATGAAAATTAAAAGTAGGTGTGTGTGAAATGCATTTTAAAAAGGCAACGATTGAAGATGTTGCGATAATACATAAGTTAATGATGGATGCATTTGCAGAATACGCAAATGTTAAGGTGCCGTCTACTGCATTACTAGAAAAGGAAGATGATATTAGAAAATCATTTTTACATCATAAGGAAGAAGCAATTATTGCATATGATGCAGATAAACCAGTTGGGATGTTAAGGTTTAAAATTAATAATCAAGCTTTGAGTTTTCACAGAGTTTCTATTGATCCAAAAGTTCAAGGTAGAGGTATTGGCAAGCAGTTATTAAATTATTTGGAATATCATTCTTACCAGAATGGCATAACTGAATTGGTCTGCAAAGTGCGTATGAATGTTACTAAAAATATGAAATTTTACAGTGATTTAGGATATGTTATCAGTGATAAGAAAATACTCACTAAACCAAATAACCAACTTTTAGAACTTGCTACCATGACGAAATTGCTTAACTAATTCAAATAACGTCACTACTAAGGTAAAAGTTGAACATTTATTAAAATCATAGTTTGAGTTAATGCTATCAGTTATATCATTAACTTTATGTTTCTAATCTTGGTGAATATATTAATATTAAAAATAGAGAGGGAGGAGCATTATGCAACAATTATTTAAAAGTTGTACGCTTTTTAATGACTTAAGCACTGTACATACAAATCTAACAATAACTAACTTTGAAAGAGAAAGATGGAACAATGATTATGAAGCGCTAAACTTCGCTGTTGGTAAGCAAAGGATTAAAAGTAGATTGGCCAAAAAGACGCCTAAAAAGGCAGGGTATTTTGTTGCTTTATGGCATAAAAACGAGTTTGCTAAGAACATACCGTTTAATGAAGCGGATTTTGATGATAAGTTAGTGATAAATATTATCGATAATCAATATAAAGGGCAGTTTATATTTACCAAAGAAATATTAATAGACAAAGGCATCATTACTACAAATGCTCACAAAGGTAAAATGTCCTTCCGTCTTTACCCTTTATGGTGTGAAGATTTGAATAAGAGTGCTACTAACACTCAACAGTGGCAATTGCCTTATTTTATAGATATGACTAATGGTTATGATGCAATGAAAATCAATAAATTGTATTTCAACTAAAGCTTTATGCAACTATTTTATACATATTCATTTTCTTGAAGGGAGGTCATGACATGAAAACAGCAAAATACGCATTAGTAATCTTTATCTCTTTTTTTCATTCTTTTTACTTTTTAGTATTGGTACATACTTCATGTTTTAGTCGAAACCTTTTTTCGTGTTGGCAGTAGCTGACTGCATTGAAAATGCGCTTTAAACCAAGCTTTTTCCAACGCTAGTCATCCTTGCCGGGGTGGGACGACGAAATCATTTTTTCAAAATCAGATTTCTGTCCCACTCCCTAATATGAATTATTATTAGGTGATTTTAGGACGATATTATGACACTTGAATCTAATACATTAATGCTGTTGATAGCATCAAATTGACATTTTCGATACAATACCAATAACTATTTAAAATTATGATAGTATGATAGTATTTAACTAGGGAGGTAGTAATGACTATGACACAGAAGAATTTCCCAAAAGATGCAATGCGTGTATTAAAAGAAACGAGTCGTACATTTTATATACCGATTACTTTTTTAGACAATGAATTAAAACATACGGTAGCCTCTGCTTATTTAGTAATGAGAGCAATTGATGAAATTGAAGATCATGAAGAAGTAGAGAATGACACGAAACATGCTATTTTAATGCAAGTAAGTGACTTATTAAAACAACCTTTTGATGAAGAACAGTATCTGCAACTTTTGGCACCAGTTAAAGATAAAATGCCAGAGGTCACTTTACGCTTAGGTGATTGGTTACGTGCGTGCCCTGAAAATACTGTGCACATCGTAATGAATAGTGCTCACGAAATGGCGTATGGTATGGCCAAATGGGTGAAAGCGGACTGGAATATTCAAACGAAAGAAGATTTAGATGATTATACATATTATGTTGCTGGTCTCGTAGGTGTGATGTTGTCAGATATATGGGAACAAAGTGCTGGAGTGAAAACAGACAGAGATTTAGCGATTGGCTATGGCCGTGGACTACAAGCGGTAAATATTTTGCGTAACGAACAAGAAGATTATGACGAACGTGGTGTAAGTTTTGTCCCGAATGATTGGACGCGTCAAGACTTATTCGATTATGCAGATGAAAATTTGGCTAAAGCCGATGAATATATGAAGTCTATTAATAAGAAGACAATTTTACTATTTTGCAGATTACCATTAGCATTAGCTCATAAAACACTTAAAGCAATGAAAAATGGTCGCGAAAAAATATCTCGTCAAGAAGTAGAAGAAACAGTCGAAGAAGTACAAAAAGATTAATATTAGATGTGACTTAACCATTTGTTGTAACGCAAATGGTTTTTTATTTGTGAATGAGTGGCATAAGGCTTATTGATTAAGTGAAAATCCTTTCGGGTAAACTTAAATGTAATGATTAAATATATTATAAATTTACTAGGGAAGGTAGGCTAATTTATGGCTTTAAATAATAATTTTGAATTAAATGATGGATCTATACTTCCACATGTTGGATTAGGAACGGTTAATATTCAAGGTGGTACAGGTGTCAACGCTGTACAAAATGCGTTAGACATTGGCTATAGACTTATTGATACGTCAACTAATTACAACAACGAAGGTATGGTTGGAGAAGCGATCCGTCGTTCACATATTGCTCGTGAAGATATTTATGTGAGTGCGAAACTACCTGGTTCAAATCATGACTATGATAAGGCTATCCATATTATTCAAGAATCATTATATCGCACCGGTCTTGACTATTTTGATAAATATCTTGTGCATTGGCCAAACCCTAAACAAGGTAAATATGTCGATGCGTGGAAAGCTTTAATTGATGCACAAAAATATGGTCTGATTAAAACGATTGGTGTTTCTAATTTTATGCCTGAGCATTTAGATCGTATTATTGAAGCTACTGGTGTCACACCAGCTACAAATCAAATTGAAATTCAACCCTATTTTAATAATAAAGATCTTATTCATGAAAATAGTAAACGAGGTATAGTATCAGAAGCATGGAGTCCATTAGGACGTGAAATAAATGATGTACTTGTTAATGATACAATTTTAGATATAGCTCAAAAATATAATCGAACACCGGCACAAGTAATAATGAATTGGGTTAATCAACTAGGTGTTTTCCCGATTCTTAAATCAGATAATTACAAGCATCAACGTAGTAACTTTGAGTATTTAAATTTTGAATTAGCAAGTTCGGATATTGAAAAAATAAATTCACTAGATAAAGGTGAAGCAGGTCGTGTGGAAGGTCAAAACCCTTACGATTATGAAGAATTTGTTTAAATTAAATTCGTAGGATATGTGGGGTGACTTTTCAGACTGTAACATAAACGTTAATTGCTATAAAGGTTATATAGTAATTGACGTTTTTTGTTTTTCTAAAATCTTGTAGCTCTTTAAGGTTATATGTTACATATACGCGTATAAATTTGTTTGTACGTCTAAACGATATTCGAGCAAAATTTAAATAGCATTCATAAATCCACAAGCAGCTGCTACTTAAAAACTGCCCACAAAATCAGAGACTTTGTCGACAGTTTGAGACCAATCCACACAAATGGATTGGTCAATTGTAATTTTGAGTATGAGATGATGATTTCGGTCTTTTTTGATTAAAGAAAATTATTTTGTAAAAAGTCTAATACTGCTAGTAATAAAGGTGTGCCTGTCATGTAAATTCCTCCTTTGTCATGTTAATTACTCCTTCATCTATTAATTTAAAATTAATGAAATGACAACTAACTAAGTTGAAAAGTATGTAATTCACGATGCCAAACTAAAAATAATTTATAAATAAAGTATAACATTCGTATTCATATAAGTATAATTATTAAAGAAAATTTATTTTTAAATCAATAACTATTCTTTGTATATAGATTGTGGGATTAAATTATTTGAAGTTGTATCTAGTGCAAAGAGCTGAATTTTAGTACTATAGTATAAGTATAAAAAGTTTATCAAATAAAATAGGTGTTTAAATGGTGAGCTAGTTTAGTTGAAGCAACTTAGAACAAAAACTCTGAGGAGTGAAGAACATGAGTATTACAACAGTAATTATACTGGCTTTTATTTTATCTATGCTTTTTAAAGTAGGAAGATTGTTAATAAAAAGTCTATTAGCAATGGTTTTTGTATTAATTTATATTTATATTTTAGTGTTTGTATTTACTTGGATTATGCAAAATACAAGTTGAAAAATAAGTAAGAACAATTTATACGATTTAGAGTAGGCGTGTACAATAGCTAGAAATTTTGGCTATAAACCCTTATAGAATTACAGAATCGAATAGATTTAATTAGTAATTTAGGTTATTATATTATATATCTATATAGGATAATCTGAAGTTTAATGAGGGATAAAATATGCAGGGAAATAATAAAACTAAAATTATTTTAATTACACTGGCGATTATTATATTTACCTTATTAGTGTGTGGCATATTTTATGGTGCGTATTATTTTATTAAAGAAAATGTCAATTTTAGTGCACCAAATACAGCTTCTGAACAAAAAGAAGGTAAACGAGATAAGCCGAAAGTAGATGTGTTATCGAGTCAATTTAGTAATGACTTTATGCATGCTGATCGTCGCGACGGCTATGCCAATATTACTAAAGGTATTAAACGAGACAGTTTAGAAAATGAGTTGGGCAGCCCTGATGATAAAATTAAAGTCGATGATGTGCGTGTGTGGGTTTATGGCAATGTTGGTGTTAATTTTAAAGATGATGAAGTGAATCGCGTCTTTATCGTACCCCAAAAAATTACTGTACAAGAATTCCAAAATTATCATGGCAGTGCGACTATACATCAGGCTGATGGAGCATTAATTTACGATGATAATACGAGCAATAGTTATACTATTAAAGTTTATGCCGATAAAGAAGGTAAAATTGAAGGTATCGAAAATATTGACCAATTAAGATAGCAATTAAATAGTGAGTGATTATTGTTGTAAGCAGTGGTAACCGATATCGTTACCGCTGCTTTTATTTTTATTCAAAAATGTATTAAATAATGTATATAAATGATATTATTTATATACATTATTTAGCTAGTAACTTAAGATATAAAGGGAGAGGTTTAATGAAATCTTATGCGAGAATTACTGCTCAAGGCGCTTATGTACCATCTAAAATTATGACGAATGCTGATTTTGAACAAATTGTAGAAACTTCTGATGACTGGATACGACAACGTACTGGTATAATCGAACGTCGCATTACTGAAGCAGATGAATATACTAGTGATATGAGTTATAAGGCTATAATGGATTTGCAACAGAAATACGATGTAGATTTATCTGATGTAGATATGATTATACATGCTACCATTACTCCTGATTACCATACACCGAGTGTTGCATCATACATTCAAGGTCGTTTAGGATTAACAAACGCAGGTGCGATGGATTTAAATGCTGCATGTGCTGGTTTTACTTATGGTTTGAATGTTGCTAACGGGTTAATTAGCTCTGGTCAAAACAAAAAGGTATTAGTAGTTGGTTCAGAAGCATTATCTAAAATCACTGATTACACAGACCGTAATACATGTATATTATTTGGCGATGGTGCAGGTGTGTTTTTAGTTGAATATGTTGAATCTGATCCTAGTTTTATAACAAGTCATTCGGGTTCTGATGGTGCAAAGGCTGAGAACTTATATTGTTCTGCGTTATCATCAGAGATGTATGGTAATGAGTTAGAAAATGAGGGCAACATCGTTCAAAATGGACGAGGTGTGTATAAGTGGGCAGTTGGAAACATACCTAGTATTATCCATCAAACATTGACCAAAGTTGATATGACACCACAAGATATAGATTGGTTTGTACCGCATAGTGCAAATGCGCGAATGATAGAGTCCATTTGTGAAAAAGCGCAAATAAATGTTGATAAAGCTTTAATGAGTCTTGCTTATTACGGCAATACTTCCTCTGCGACAATTCCATTAGCGATTGATTTAGCGCTTAAAGAAGGTAAAGTACAACAAGGAGACAAAATGTTGTTAGTCGGTTTTGGTGGAGGTTTGGCTTTTGCATCCACTTTGATTAAATTGAGTTTATAATTTAGTATATTCATCGGTACACATAGATATGACATTTATTATGGGGCAATATGGACATCACTGCAAAAATACTACTAAATAATTGTCTTGTTTTGTCATTCTTTGCTATACCAGTGTATATTATAAAGAGCAATAATATGATGTTAAATTTTAAATAGTGTATAAGTATGAAAATAATTAATTATGTGGTTTAGATGTATGGTAGACAATGTGATGCGCAAGCACATTGAGGTAGAATTTATATTAAATATGTACGAGGTGATAATTTGGGAATCGTGCTTCTTATAGGTTTGTTTATTCCAATTATTTATATAATGCGTGTTGTTCAAGCGCAACGAAAAATTGATAAACAAGTGTTTGTAAAAACGTTAATTTACTCACTCATAGGGGCTATTGGAGCGAGTATTATTATTGCAATAGTTGGTCAACAAGGGCGTGCGTTTTTTAGTTATTTAATAAGTGGTATCATTGTTGGAATAATCTGGGCTTGTTTATTATGTGGTTGTTATGCAATATATCAACGTATTGGTAAAAAATTTAAATGAAGAGGCTAAGACAAATTGCCAAAGCCTCTTGCTTTATGGTATGAAATTAAAACTAAGGTTAAAGTAATCCATTATCCATAGTACGCCTTGATAACCTAAGTAAATACATAAGATGATTATACCTACTGAAATTAAGAAACGTAGGATAGATAAACCAACTCTGAAAAATAAAATAACTAATAATGCTAGAAGTATAATAGTTAGAATACTCATTAAGTTCACTCCCTTTATATGTATTTTACTATAATTTGCGATGTTTTTATATCAGTCAAAAGTTATGAATAAATTAAGGCTGTAGTCTGATGTGATTTGGACACGGTAAGGCTATAATTATAAGAAATTAGGAGGAGCTATTTCATGAGGTTTATTTTCAGTATTGTTAAAAATATAATAGCTGTTATAGCAATTATTATAATTGTGTTTTTTGCCTTGAAATATGCACCATTTTTAAAGGATCAAGAGTGGAATCCGATGTATGAAAATAAACCATCATATCAAAGTAATACTACAGATCCTCAACTAACTAGGGGACAACGTTATTCTGTTGAAGATAATGATTTATTAAATAACGTACCTTTAGGACAAACTAAACAAGTATTTGACTGGTTAAATAAAAAAGAATTTATGTCTGTTTCTGGTTTAGGACGAATGGGTTATAATGATGAGTACCTTGCTGGTCAAAGAAGAGATAAATTTATTATCTATAAATTTGGTGAAGATTCAATTAGGGTGTACTCTACAGAAATAGAAATGCACCAAGATTTACAACGGTTAAGTCAAGATATAGAATTAAAACCACGGGAAGCATACGACTAATAGTTTGAATTCTGTGATTAAATAAGTTACTTTAATCTTGAGAATGAATTTAAAGGTTGGTGTCTAAAAATGAGTGAACAATCTAAAGATAAGAAAGCAGACGAGCAATCTAAGGCGCAAAATTTATTTGCTCGCTGGCGTAAGGATGAAACCTTATATAAAGAAGATCAGAAAGATTCTGATGAATCTAAATCAGAATCAAATACTGATAAAGACGCATAGCGTTTGATTGAAAGGCTGGAGCATAATTATGTTCTGGTCTTTCACTTTATTGTGGCTTCAATTTAATAAAACTGGATGCAAAAATGTATCAGCTGTCCAAATAACATAGTAAGTTATCAATATAGGGATAGATAGAGTTTTCCTACGATTTTAAGTAAATAACAGTAGCATCAATAGAAAATGGTGAAAATGTATAAGTTATTTTAGTATCTTTATCACTTTTCTTGGTATAATAAGATATATAAATTTATATAAAGTTAAAGTAGAAAATTTATTATGAAGTAGTAAATCAAGATTGAAATATAAAGTTTTAGGGAAAGTAAATTTCGTAGTGAAATTGCTAGGGTTATGGCTTTATTTCAATACGTTTGTGCTATAAAATGATAAGAGAATTGAAAATTTAAAGTGTGCTAATAGAGGTGTTTAGTTTGTCAAAGTTTTTTAGAAATAACAAACTCATTGTTATTTTGTGTGCCATTATAGTTTTTATATCTTTGATAGGAATTTCTTTAAGGTCGCAATCTCAATCACATGCTGAACAGTATGTAGGAGATACTGTAGCTTTTGGACAACGTGCTGTGAGTTATCCTGTACAATTTGTTTCTGGTTTCATTGGAGATTTATTTTCTACATCGAATAATGACAAACCTTCAAATAAGGAAAAACAGTTAGAAGCGGAAAATCAACGCCTGAAAGCTGACAATAAGAAATATAAAAAAGAATTAGATATAGAAGATATTTCTAAGTATGACCCTATTTCTAGCACAGTATTGTCAAGAAATCCTGATCAATGGATGAATACATTTGTCATAGATAAAGGATCAAAGAATGGCGTGGAAAGTAATATGGCTGTTATGACTTCTGAAGGTTTAGTTGGCCGAATTTCCAAAGTAAATCAATTTTCATCTCAGGTGGATTTGATTTCGACTAATACCCGTTCTAATCGTTTATCAGTTAACATTCAACATGATGATAAAAATGTGTTTGGATTAATTGATCAATATGACGCTAAGAAAGAAGAGCTTGTTATTACTGATATCAATAACAAAGATAAAGTTGAAAAGGGTGACAAAGTAGTAACGAGTGGTTTGGCAGATCAGTTGCCAAGTAGTCTTTACATAGGTGAAGTAACAAAAGTAGAAAATGATCAATATGGTTTGTCTAAAGAGATTAGGGTTAAACCTGCAGCTTCACTAGCCGATTTAAATCATGTATATGTTGCAAAACGAGATCCACAAACAATACCTGATGAAAGTGCAGCAACGTCTGAAAATGAAAGTGGTGTAGAATAATGAGAGCCTTATACTACTTTTTAATCGGTGTAGTTTTATTTTACATAGATACAATTGTTGGTTTATTAATACCGATGCAGATTGGTAGTAAGGCGATTATTTTTGTCCCACATTTAACATTAATGTATATACTAATCGTTTGTATCTATCGTAGTTTTGGAGTTGCTTTAGTGTTAGCGATTGTCTTTGGTTTGGTTTCGGATTTATATTTCGGGGCATTTTATGGCTTATACTTGTTTGGCTATATTTTGTTAGTAGTTGTAATGGACTTTTTTTTCAAGGTGTTTTACCGAGACAAAGAAATGCTTTTTATAATTATTATAGTCAACACTATAGCAATCGAAATATATGCAGCTATTATGTATGGAGCAATTGGCCTCATTCAGTTTGATTTAATCGACTTCTTAGCGTTCAGACTTGTTCCTACATTAATATTAAATATTGTATTGCTCATTATACTCTTTCCGATTACTACCAAATTTTTTGAAAAACTACAATTGAAGATTGACAGCAAGAAACGGTAATGCTAAAATGCAGTAGTTGAGTAGTTTCAAGCTACATACAACCGCTCGATTACAGGTTATAAGTACATTATGTCACCTGTAGTTGGCGTGACTTAAATTATAGGAGGTGCAAAGTATGTTTGCTATTATTGAAACAGGTGGAAAACAAATCAAAGTTGAAGAAGGCCAAGAAATCTTCGTTGAAAAATTAGACGTAAATGAAGGTGACGCATTCACTTTTGACAAAGTATTATTCGTAGGTGGAGACGCAGTTAAAGTTGGTGCTCCAACAGTAGAAGGTGCTACAGTTTCAGCTACAGTTCAAAAACAAGGACGTGGCAAGAAAATCACTGTCTTTACTTACAAACGTCGTAAAGACTCTAAACGTAAAAAAGGACATCGTCAACCTTACACTAAATTAACTATCGACAAAATCAACGCATAATTATGATTACAGTCGATGTTACATTAAATGACGACGGTCGAGTGACCGACGTTATAATGGACGGTCACGCTGATTATGGTGATTATGGACATGATATAGTTTGTGCCGGTGCTTCAGCAGTATTGTTCGGTAGCGTAAATGCGATTATGGGACTTACAAGCGAAAAGCCAGATATAGACTATAATGACGATGGAGGACATTTTCATATAAGAAGTGTCGATACCAATAATGAACAAGCACAATTAATTCTTCAAGCTATGCTTGTGTCACTACAAACCATAGAAGAAGAGTACAACGAAAATATTAGACTAAATTATAAGTGAGGTGCAACTCAATGCTAAAATTAAACTTACAGTTCTTCGCATCTAAAAAAGGGGTAAGTTCTACAAAAAACGGACGTGACTCTGAATCAAAACGTTTAGGTGCTAAACGCGCAGATGGACAATATGTTACAGGCGGTTCAATTTTATTCCGTCAACGTGGTACAAAAATTTATCCTGGTGAAAATGTAGGTCGCGGTGGTGACGATACATTATTCGCTAAAATCGACGGCGTTGTAAAATTCGAACGTAAAGGTCGCGACAAAAAACAAGTATCTGTATATTCAGCTGCTGAGTAATTTGTCTTTGTTAACACCAGAAGTCTTAACTTCTGGTGTTTATTTTTTGTCTTTATTTTCTATAGAACAACTTAATGATATAATATAAAGGATATTGAAATAAAACCGAGAAAAAAGAGGTGAGAAGATGTTTGTCGATCAAGTGAAAATATCACTTAAAGCTGGTGATGGTGGTAATGGTATTACCGCATATAGAAGAGAAAAATATGTACCATTTGGTGGCCCCGCTGGCGGTGATGGTGGTAATGGCGCATCTGTTGTATTTGAAGTGGACGAAGGACTAAGAACGTTATTGGATTTTAGATACCAAAGTCATTTTAAAGCCAAAACAGGTGAAGCAGGTCAAAGTAGTAATATGCATGGTAAAAATGCAGAAGATTTAGTACTTAAAGTTCCACCAGGTACGATTATAAAAAGTGTTGAAACAGAAGAAATCCTTGCTGATTTGGTTGAACATGGTCAACGAGCTAGTATAGCTAAAGGTGGACGTGGTGGACGCGGGAATTCTCGCTTTGCATCACCAAGAAATCCGGCACCAGATTTTAGTGAAAATGGTGAACCAGGTGAAGAAATAGAAGTTACTTTAGAACTGAAATTAATGGCAGATGTAGGTTTAGTTGGCTTTCCTAGTGTAGGTAAATCAACATTGTTATCAATTGTTTCTAAAGCTAAACCTAAAATTGGAGCATACCATTTCACAACAATTAAACCCAATTTGGGTGTAGTATCAACACCGGATAATAGAAGTTTTGTTATGGCTGATTTACCAGGTCTAATCGAAGGTGCGGCAGATGGTGTCGGCTTAGGACATCAATTTTTACGTCATGTAGAACGTACTAAAGTTATCGTACATATGATTGATATGAGCGGTTCTGAAGGACGAGATCCTTACGAAGATTATCAAATTATTAATAAAGAATTAAGAGCATATGCAAGCCGTTTAGAAGAAAGGCCACAAATAATTGTGGCTAATAAGATGGATATGCCAGATTCGGAAGATAACTTAACTTTATTTAAAGAACAATTGAATGATGATAATGTTAGTATTATTCCGCTATCGACATTTACACGTGAAAACTTAGATAAGTTGTTGTACACCATCGCTGATACACTAAATACAGTAAAAGATGTCGATTATAGTGAAAAAGAAGAACTTGGAGTCAACAGAGTGCTTTATAAACATACACCAAATCAAGATACGTTTACGATTACACGTGATGATGATGGTGCTTATGTTGTTAAAGGTAAAGCAATTGAACGTATGTTCAAAATGACTGACTTTAACAGCGACCCTGCAGTTAGACGATTTGCTAGACAAATGCGTTCTATGGGTATCGATGATGCACTTAGAGCACGTGGTTGTGAAAATGGTGATATAGTTAGAATTTTAGGCGGCGAGTTTGAATTTATTGAATAGAGGTGCTTAGGATGGACAGCAAAGATTATAAAAAGTTTTATTTAATTCGTGAAGATGTATTACCAGAGTCAGTTGTAAAAACATTAATGATTAAAGATGCTTTGAAAAACGATCCCACACTGTCCATTTTCGAAGCAGTTAAACAGTTTGATTTATCACGAAGTGCTTTTTATAAGTATCGGGATACAATCTTTCCCGTCGACGAAAAGATGGAAAATACAAAGGAATTTACATTAATCTTATATGTCAATGATATTATTGGTATGTTGGCAGAAGTGCTAAATAAATTGTCAGCATTAAATTTATCCGTATTAACAATTCATCAAAGTATACCTATGGATAATAGGGCGACAATAACGGTATCATTAGATGCTAAAGGAACTAATTTAGAAATTGATGATGTTATAGCGTCGCTACAAACAATAGATTATGTATCAAAAGTTGAATTAATAAGTATGACAATATAAGGAAGTGTTGAAGTGTACGCATATATTATAGGAAAGTTAACCCAGTTGTTTCCTACGCATCTAGTAATAGAAACAAGTGGTATTGGTTATGAAATACAAACTCCAAATTCATATCGCTTTCAACAGCAATTGAATCAAGAAGTGAAAGTATACACATCGTTTATTGTACGTGAAGATGCACAATTATTATATGGCTTTATTAATGAAGAAGAAAAAGACATGTTCTTAAGTTTAATAAAAGTTACGGGTATTGGACCTAAATCTGCTTTAGCTATTTTGGCGAGTAGTTCACCAAGCGAAGTGAAACAAGCTATTGAAAATGAAAATGATTCGTATTTAACTAAGTTCCCAGGGATTGGTAAGAAAACAGCACGTCAAATTGTCTTAGATTTGAAAGGCAAGGTTCAAATTACTGAAGAAAATAGCGATACGTTATTAACTGTAGATGCTTCGACAGATGGTCAATCAGCTATAATCAAAGAAGCATTAATGGCACTTGAAGCATTAGGTTATTCCAAACGTGAAATTTCAAAAGTAGAGAAAGTCTTGGCAAAAGAGTCTAATCCAACTGTAGATGATGCAGTAAAACGTGGATTACAAATTTTAGTATCATAAGATTGAATTAATGAAGTATGGGGTGAATGAAATGGACGATAGAATGGTTGATCAGTCAATGCATGAAGATGAATCTTCCTTTGAGTTATCATTGCGACCTACAAGATTGCGTCAGTATATTGGCCAATCTTCAATTAAGTCTAATTTAGAAGTCTTTATTAAAGCAGCAAAGCTGAGAGAAGAACCATTAGATCATGTATTACTTTTTGGTCCCCCAGGATTAGGAAAAACAACATTATCTAATATTATTGCTACTGAAATGGACGTTAATATTCGCACTGTGTCTGGACCCTCATTGGAACGTCCTGGAGATTTAGCGGCAATATTATCAGGTCTTCAACCTGGCGATGTCTTGTTTATTGATGAGATACACCGTTTGAGTAGTGTAGTGGAAGAAGTGTTATACCCAGCTATGGAAGACTTTTTCCTTGATATTATAATTGGAAAAGGTGAAGAAGCACGAAGTATTCGCATTGATTTACCACCATTTACTTTAGTGGGTGCTACTACAAGAGCAGGTAGTTTAACTGCACCACTAAGAGATAGATTTGGAGTACATCTTAGATTAGAATATTATCAAAATCATGAATTGAAAGAAATTATTATCCGAACTGCTGAAGTACTTGGTACCACAATTGATGAAGAAAGTGCAGAAGAATTAGCAAAGCGGAGTCGAGGTACACCACGAGTTGCCAATAGATTACTCAAACGTGTCCGTGATTTTCAACAAGTTAATGATGATGATCAAATCTATATCGAAACAACAAAAAGAGCATTACAGTTGTTACAAGTTGATGATGAAGGTTTGGATTATATCGATCATAAAATGATGAATTGTATTATTCAACAATATAATGGTGGACCGGTAGGACTGGATACAATTGCTGTATCAATTGGTGAGGAACGGATCACTATAGAAGATGTCTACGAACCTTTTCTTATACAGAAAGGGTTTATAGAGCGAACACCAAGAGGGCGTAAAGCAACTGCTTATGCACATGAACATTTTAGTAATAATGGAAAGAAGGACTAGTATTGGATATTGAACAATTTGACTACTATTTACCTGAGGACTTAATCGCTCAAACGCCATTACTTAATAGAGACCAAAGTAGATTATTGGTGTTAGGCAAAAACAATGGTGATATTGAACACCATCATTTTAAGGATATCATTGATTACCTGAACCCAGGCGATACATTAGTTTTAAATGATACAAGGGTTATGCCAGCGCGCTTATTTGGAATTAAAGAACAAACAGGTGCTAAAGTTGAAATGCTAATGTTAACTCAAATAGAAGGTAATGATTGGGAAGTACTTTTAAAACCTGCAAAGCGTATTAAAGTTGGTGATAAGCTAAACTTTGGTGAAGGTAAAATTATTGCTGAATGTATAGAAACCTTAAATCAAGGTGGACGTATCATGCGTCTACATTTTGATGGGATATTACAAGAACGATTAGATGAATTAGGTGAAATGCCGCTACCACCATATATTAAAGAGCGCTTAGACGATCCTGATAGATATCAAACAGTTTATGCCAAAGAAGCAGGCTCTGCAGCTGCACCAACAGCCGGTTTACATTTTACAGATACGTTATTAGCTGATATTAAAGCAAAAGGTATCAACATTGCCTTTATTACTTTACATGTCGGTTTAGGTACTTTTAGACCAGTCAGTGTTGAAGATATTAATGATCACGAAATGCACAGCGAATACTATCAAATGACTCAAGATACTGCGGATTTATTAAATGCAACGCAGTCACAAGGTGGACGTATCATTTCAGTTGGTACAACTTCAACAAGAACATTAGAAACAATACGTCAAACAAATGATCAATTTTTAGCGGCAAGTGGCTGGACTGATATATTTATTTACCCAGGATTTGAATTTAAAGGTGTAGATGGGTTGATTACTAATTTCCATTTACCAAAATCAACGTTAGTGATGTTAGTATCCGCATTTAGTACACGAGAAAATATTTTAAATGCTTATCGCACAGCAGTAGATGAACGATATAGATTTTTTAGTTTTGGAGATGCAATGTTAATTATTTAGGGAATGGAAGGAGATAACTATGCCTGCAGTTACATACGAACATATAAAAACTTGTAAGCAATCAGGTGCACGCTTGGGTATTGTTCATACACCCCACGGTTCATTTGAAACACCAATGTTTATGCCTGTTGGAACAAAAGCGACAGTAAAAACAATGAGCCCCGAAGAATTACACAATATGGAAGCAAAAATCATACTTGGAAATACGTATCATTTGTGGTTACAACCAGGAAATGATATCATTCGTAAGAGTGGGGGATTACATCAGTTCATGAATTGGAATGGTCCTATACTTACTGATTCAGGTGGTTTTCAGGTATTTAGTTTAAGTAATTTGAGAAATATTTCTGAGGAAGGTGTCGAATTTAGACATCACACAAATGGTTCGAAATTATTTTTAAGCCCTGAAAAAGCTATGCAAATTCAAAATGATCTTGGATCAGATATTATGATGGCATTTGATGAATGTCCACCAATGCCGGCAGAATATAAATATGTTAAAGATTCAATTGAACGTACAACGAGATGGGCTGAAAGATGTTTGCAAGCACATAGTCGACCTGAAGATCAAGCACTGTTTGGAATTATCCAAGGCGGTGAGTATAAAGATTTAAGGCAACAAAGTGCTGAAGAACTTGTAGCGCTAGATTTTCCTGGCTATGCTATTGGTGGTTTATCTGTTGGCGAACCAAAACCAGTAATGTATGACATGGTAGAACACACGGAGCAATTTATGCCAAAGGATAAACCAAGGTATTTGATGGGCGTAGGCTCACCAGATGCATTGATAGAATGTAGTATTCGTGGTATGGATATGTTTGATTGTGTGTTACCTACACGTATTGCCAGAAACGGTACATGTATGACATCTGAAGGACGTGTGGTCATTAAAAATGCAAAATATGCTGAAGATTTTGGACCTTTGGATCCTGATTGTGATTGTTACACATGTAAAAATTATAGTCGTGCATATTTGAGACATTTAATTAAGGCAGAGGAAACGTTTGGAATACGTCTTACTACATATCATAATTTACATTTCCTACTTAAATTAATGGAAAATGTCCGACAAGCGATTCGTGAAGATCGGCTTCTTGATTTTAAAGAAGAATTCTTTGAACAATATGGACTAAATGTAGATAACCCTAAAAACTTTTAAAGAGGAGAAATAGATAATGGAATTTACTTCATTAATTTTACCAATTTTATTATTAGCATTAATGTGGTTCTTCTTAATTAGACCACAACAGAAAAAAGCAAAAGAGCATCGTGAAATGGTTTCACAAATCCGCTCAGGACAACGTGTTACTACAATCGGTGGTATTAAAGGTACAGTTCGCAGTGTTGATGAAACAACAGTAGTGTTAACATTAAATGGAAACGGTACTGAACTTACTTTAGAAAAACCTGCTATTAAACAGGTTGATCCATCTTAATTTTAATAATACTGAAATTGGTAGGAATAATGATTTCCTATCAATTTTTTTATTTTACAATAATTTTGCGCTATATGACGTTTTAGTTACATAAGTAATGTGGGTTTTTGTTGATATTGTGATATGTTAAGATATATAGGTCGCTTAACAAAGTATGTGTAAACCTATTATGACTTGGACAAATATAATTTTATAAAGTATTCTTTAAGTATAAGTATACAATGAGGTGTTGACGTGAAAAAAAGTAGTAAAATAGTCGCGTTTTTATTACTCGTCGTCATTCTATTTGCAGGAATGGGACTGACTTATAAAAACGTAGTAAAGGATGTTAACTTAGGTTTAGATTTACAAGGTGGCTTTGAAGTCCTTTATCAAGTAGATCCTTTACAAGAAGGAGATAAAATCGATAACGATGCAGTTCAAGCTACTGCTAAAACCTTGGAGAATCGTGTGAATGTGCTTGGTGTATCTGAACCAAAAATCCAAGTAGAAGATCAAAATCGGATACGAGTGCAGTTAGCGGGAGTTGAAAATCAATCACAAGCCCGTGAAATCTTATCATCACAAGCCAATTTAACGATACGTGATGCTGATGATAACATTAAGTTAACAGGAAAAGATATTCAACAAGGTTCTGCTAAACAAGAATTTAAACAAAATACGAACCAACCTGCTGTTACTTTTAAATTAAAAGATAGTGACAAATTTAAAAAAGTAACAGAAGAAATCTCTAAGAAAAAAGAAAATGTTATGGTCGTATGGTTAGATTATGAAAAGGGCGACTCATATCAAAAAGAAAAATCTAAAAAAGATCCAAAATATGTTTCAGCAGCATCTGTTGATAAGCCAATTAATTCAGACAGCGTAGAAATTTCAGGTGGATTTAATGGTGAGAAAGGTGTTCAAGAAGCAAAACAAATTGCAGACTTGTTAAATGCCGGATCATTACCAGTTGATTTAAATGAAATTTATTCAAACTCTGTTGGTGCACAATTTGGACAAGATGCATTAGATAAAACAATTTTAGCGTCTATAATCGGTGTAGCGATTATTTACTTATTTATGCTAGGATTTTATAGATTACCTGGTTTAGTAGCGATTATTGCGTTAACTACTTATATATATCTAGTTATGGTTGCATTCAACTTCATTTCAGGTGTCTTAACTTTACCAGGCCTGGCAGCATTAGTGCTCGGTGTAGGTATGGCAGTCGACGCTAATATTATAATGTATGAACGAATAAAAGATGAGCTCAAAGTTGGCCGTACTTTAAAACAAGCATATAAAAAAGCGAATAAGAGCTCGTTCTTAACGATTGTCGATGCAAACTTAACAACAGTTATCGCAGCAGCAGTATTATTCTTCTTTGGTGAAAGTTCTGTTAAAGGTTTCGCGACAATGTTATTACTAGGTATATTAATGATATTTGTAACGGCGGTATTTTTATCCCGTGGATTACTATCATTACTAGTTTCATCCAACTATTTCAAAAACAAACTAAGTTGGTTTGGAGTTAAAAAATCAGAACGATTTGATATTAATGACGGTAAAGATGTACACGATTTAAAAACACCTTATGAAAAATGGAATTTTGTGAAATTAGCAAAACCTTTATTATCTTTAAGTGTCATAATTATTATTATCGGAGCGATAATACTATTTGTCTTTAGATTGAACTTGGGAATCGACTTTACAAGTGGTACTCGTGTCGATTTTGAAGCAGATAACAAAGTGTCACAAGATAAAGTGACCCAGACATTAGAAAAAGATAACTTTAAACCCGATCAAGTATCTATAGGTGAAAATGGTAAAAATATCAGTGTGCAATTCAAAAATGATCTTAACAAAGATCAAGTTGCTAAAATTAAAAACACAGTTGATAAGACATTTGGACATGATCCTACAGTAAACACTGTGTCTCCTGTGATTGGTCAAGAATTGGCTAAAAATGCCATGATGGCATTGATATATGCTGCTATTGGCATTATCATTTATATTTCTTTACGTTTTGAATGGCGCATGGGTCTGTCCTCTATTTTAGCGCTCTTACATGATGCATTTATGATTGTAGCAGTATTTAGCTTGTTTAGAATCGAGGTAGATATTACCTTTATTGCAGCAGTCCTTACAATCATTGGTTACTCGATAAATGATACAATCGTAACATTTGATAGAGTACGTGAAAACTTGCATAAGGTTAAGGTTATTACCGAACCTCAGCAAATAGATGATATTGTCAATCGTTCAATCAAACAAACGATGACGCGTTCCATTAATACTGTGTTAACAGTAGTTATAGTAGTAGTAGCGCTATTAATTTTCGGTGCTTCTAGTATCTTTAATTTCTCATTAGCGTTGTTAATCGGTTTAATCTGTGGCGTCTTCTCATCTATCTTTATTGCAGTTCCTTTATGGGGTATCATGAAAAAACGTCAATTACGCAAATCTGACGATGGCAAGTTAGTCGTTTACAAAGAGAAAAAATCAAACGATGAAAAGATTTTAGTATAAAATAAAATGAGATAACACTATATACGTTACAACGGGAGTGGTTGAATGAAATCAAAAGTTTTTGATTGTTCACCACTTCCGTTGTTTTATTTTGATACTGCTATAATGATAAATATACTGTATAAAGGAAACTACTTTTTATTTATACTAATATTTTGTATAATGACTGTTGGAAATGAGGGAGAGTTAAATGATTAAATCAAAATTTAATTGGGATATCCAAACATCTGAACAAGCCATTTCAGATGATATTATTACTGATTATAAATTAACTCCTATAATTACTAAAATTTTAGAGAGTAAACATATAACAACACGTGAACAAATAGAGATGTTAATCAATACATCTTATATTAATCATGACTCTTGGCGTTTGAGTGATATGCAAAAAGCCATAGATCGCATTAACCTAGCAATTGATCAAAATGAAAAAATATTAGTATATGGGGACTATGATGCTGATGGAGTAACCTCAACAACCATCTTAGTTAACACATTAAGAGAGTTAGGTGCACATGTTGGTTGGTATATACCTAATCGTTTTTCAGAAGGATATGGTCCTAATGAAGCAGCTTTCAAACATGCATATGAAGAAGGTATAAATTTAATCATTACGGTTGATAATGGTATTCAAGGACACTCTGAAATAGAGATGATTCAAAGTTTAGGTGTCGATGTAATTGTCACGGATCATCATGAAATAGGGCGTACCATGCCTGATGCTTATGCTATAGTTCATCCAATGCATCCAGAATACGATTATCCTTTCGAATATTTATGTGGAGCTGGAGTAGCGTATAAAGTAGCGCAAGCATTATTAGATAACCCTCCAGAGTATTTTCAGGCTTTAGTAGCCATTGGTACTATCGCTGATTTAGTATCACTTACAGATGAAAATCGTTCATTAGTTCAACGAGGATTAGAAATTTTGAATAGCCATTGTCCAGTAGCGATTCAAGCATTGTTAGAACAAGCAGGTTATAAAGATGAGATTACCGAAGAGACAATAGGTTTTATCATTGGGCCACGCTTAAATGCAGTTGGTAGATTAGAAGATGCAGCACTTGCAGCCGAGCTATTAATGACTAACGAATTTGAAGAAGCACAATATTTAGCTGAACAAGTTGAATTTTTTAATCAAGAACGTAAAGATATTGTTGCTAAAATAACAGAAGAAGCATTAGTTATGGCTGAGCAACAAGTACAACAAGGCGCTAAATTTTTATTGTTAGCACAAGAAGATTGGCACGAGGGTGTTTTAGGTATTGTCGCATCAAAAATAGTAGAGACATATAGTTTGCCAACGTTGATTTTAAACATTGATACAGTACAAAATCATGCTAAAGGTTCTGCCAGAAGTATAGATCAAGTTTCGATGTTCGAAATTTTAACTGCACACTCGGATTTGATTTCGAAATTTGGTGGACATCACATGGCAGCTGGAGTTACTTTGCCAATAGATAATGTAACTGCATTAGCAGATGGTTTAAAATTATGGATGGAAGAATTAGCAACTACAACATCATTAGAACCTCGAAAAAAAGTGGACGTAAAGATCACCGAAGCAGACATTACTTTGCAAAATATTCATGACATACAGCGTTTACGACCTTTTGGCACAGATTTTGCATTACCGTGCTTTGCACTAGAAGATATTATGGTCCATCAAGCTAAAGGTATCGGGCAAGATAAAAAGCATCTAAAATTGTCACTCGGTGAGGGCCAATTACAAGCCATTTTTTGGCAAAATGGTCATTTAACGAGTCAGTTGAATACAGAACAACCGATTAATATTATAGGTACTTTACAAATAAATGAATGGAATGGACATCAATCACCACAATTCATGCTTCAAGATTTATCGAGTACCAATTTACAAATTTTAGATTATAGAAGCAAAAGTAAAATTACTGATTTGAATTCAGCTGATACGGATGTAGCATATTTGATTCATCCACAACAAGATAAATTAGGAGAAAATTATTATTACTATGGAGAAGCCATCACGCAAAACTATGAGAAATATGTTTTCAGAGATTTGCCTTCGACCGTAGCAGAAATTAAACATACCTTAAAGCATGTTAAAGTATCTCAAATATATTTAATGTTGAATCATCAACATTCTGTATATTTTGAAGGTGTTCCTAAAATGGATCAATTTAAGCAATGTTATAAAGCATTAATGTCAAAAGGTGAAACTAATTTAGCGCAAGATGGTATACAATTGTGTGATTTTTTAAGTATTAAACCTAATTCACTTAAATTTATTTTGAAAGTTTTTTTAGATTTGAACTTTATAAAAGATGAAAATGGTATAATAACTGTAAACAATGATACAGATAAAAAAACGATTGAATCTAGTAAGTATTATCAAGCGCGACTTGAACGCATGGAAGTTGAAAAGATTTTACTTTATCAAGATATAAATCAGCTTAAACAATGGATTAAAGCAGAATTAGTGAGTTAAATAGGAGGAAGTTTGAATGGATTTAAAACAATATGTATCGGAAGTACAAGATTGGCCTACACCGGGTGTGAATTTTAAAGATATTACAACTATAATGGATAATGGTGAAGCATATGGCTATGCTACAGATCAAATTGTAGATTATGCCAAAAATAGAAATGTTGATTTAGTTGTAGGACCAGAAGCAAGAGGCTTTATTATTGGATGTCCTGTGGCTTATTCAATGGGTATTGGCTTTGCACCGGTACGTAAAGAAGGAAAATTGCCAAGAGAAGTTATTCGTTATGAATATTCTTTAGAATATGGTACTAATGTATTAACGATGCATAAAGATGCTATTAAACCAGGGCAACGTGTTCTTATCACAGATGACTTGTTGGCTACTGGTGGTACGATTGAAGCAGCTATCAAATTAGTGGAAGAGCTTGGTGGTATTGTTGTAGGTATTGCATTCATTATTGAGTTGAAGTACTTAAATGGTATTGAAAAAATACAAGATTACGATGTAATGAGTTTAATTTCGTACGATGAATAATTAAATATTTTTAATGAAGAAATAATAGTGTTGCTGTAAATGGTGATGTTATTATTTCTTTTTAAATTAAAATTCTGTGTATTCACATTATTTTAATTAATACATATGGATACAATGTGTTAAATTATAATTGCTGAGGTTGTTAAATTAAAAATAGTACAATTTAATAGCTTAACTCTTACATAACTCGTTTATTTATTTTACAACATGTAGTATCATATAACTATTATTTATAAAATTGTGCGTATAATAGACTAATGTATAAAGTTATTAGTCAACATAGGTAACTTTACCGTATGAACATTTTAAATGATTAATTTTTAAGTGTGGGGTGTCTTAAGTGAATAACGAATATCCATACAGTGCTGACGAAGTACTTTATAAAGCGAAATCGTATTTATCAAAAGATGAGTACGAATATGTGTTAAAAAGCTATCATATTGCTTATGAGGCACATGAGGGTCAATTCCGTAAAAATGGCTTGCCTTACATTATGCATCCAATACAAGTGGCTGGCATTTTAACTGAAATGCATCTAGATGGACCTACAATTGTTGCTGGTTTTCTACATGATGTGATAGAAGATACGCCCTATACATTTGATGACGTAAAAGCTATGTTCAATGAAGAAGTGGCGATGATAGTTGAGGGTGTAACAAAACTTAAAAAAGTTAAATATCGATCTAAAGAAGAACAACAGGCTGAAAATCATAGAAAGTTGTTTATTGCCATTGCCAAAGATGTACGTGTAATTTTAGTGAAGCTTGCCGACCGCTTGCATAATATGCGTACTATTAAGCCAATGCCAAGAGATAAACAAATTCGAATTTCGAAAGAAACATTAGAGATATATGCACCACTTGCACATCGTTTAGGGATTAATACAATTAAGTGGGAGTTAGAAGATACTGCATTACGTTATATTGACAGTGTTCAATACTTCAGAATAGTTAATCTTATGAAAAAGAAACGCAGTGAACGTGAAGCGTATATTCAAAATGCCATTGACCAGATTCAATCTGAAATGAGTGCTATGTCGATTGTTGGTGATATTAATGGCAGACCTAAACATATTTATAGTATATATAGAAAAATGGTCAAACAGAAGAAACAATTTGACCAAATTTTTGATTTATTAGCGATTAGAGTAATCGTTAATTCCATCAATGATTGTTATGCTATTTTAGGTTTAGTTCATACCTTATGGAAACCAATGCCAGGACGTTTTAAAGATTACATTGCCATGCCTAAGCAAAATATGTATCAGTCATTACATACGACTGTTGTTGGGCCGAATGGAGACCCATTGGAAATACAAATTAGAACGTTCGAAATGCATGAGATTGCTGAGCATGGTGTAGCTGCACACTGGGCATATAAAGAAGGAAAGCAGGTCACTGAAAAGACAGAAGATTTTCATAATAAATTAAATTGGTTAAAAGAACTAGCAGAAACTGATAACACAACTACAGATGCTGAAGAATTTATGGAATCTTTAAAATTTGATTTACAAAGTGATAAAGTTTATGCATTCACGCCAGAAAGTGATGTTATAGAATTACCATATGGCGCGGTACCAATTGATTTTGCTTACACTATTCATAGTGAAGTTGGTAATAAGATGATAGGTGCAAAAGTTAATGGGAAAATTGAACCAATTGATTATGTATTGCAAACAGGAGACATTGTTGAAATACGAACAAGTAAACATTCCTACGGACCAAGTAGAGATTGGTTGAAAATTGTAAAATCTTCTAGTGCGAAAAGTAAAATCAGAAGTTTCTTCAAGAAACAAGACCGATCATCTAACATAGAAAAAGGTAAATTTATGATAGAAGCGGAGATTAGAGATCAAGGCTTTAGAGTTGATGACGTGCTTATCGATGAAAACATAGACGTAGTCAATAATAAATATAACTTTGCGAATGAAGAAGATTTATATGCTGCAGTTGGTTTTGGTGGTGTTACAGCATTACAAATTGTAAACAAGTTAACTGAAAAACAGCGTATTCAAGATAAACAAAAAGCTCTAAATCAAGCACAAGAAATTACTAAATCCGTACCTATCAAAGAGGACATTACGACAGATAGTGGTGTTTATGTTGAAGGAATTGAAAACGTATTAATTAAACTATCGAAATGTTGTAATCCAATCCCAGGTGATGATATTGTAGGATATATTACTAAAGGGCACGGAATCAAAGTTCACAGAACAGATTGTCCAAACATCAAAGATGAAAAAGATAGATTGATAGATGTAGAATGGGTAAAATCAAAAGATTCAACACAACGGTACCAAGTCGATTTAGAAGTTACTGCATATGACCGTAATGGTTTATTAAACGAAGTATTACAAGCAGTAAATTCAACTAATAGTAATTTAGTGAAAGTATCTGGCCGTTCAGATATTGATAAAAATGCAGTCATTAATCTAAGTGTCATGGTAAAGAATGTAAATGAAGTTTATCGCGTAGTTGATAAAATAAAACAACTAGGCGATGTCTATACTGTAACTAGAGTTTGGAATTAGAGGTGCCACATATATGAAAATCGTTTTGCAGAGAGTAAAAAATGCAGCAGTTACGAATGATTCAATAAATAATCAGATTCAACAAGGATATTGTTTATTAGTAGGTGTTGGTCAACAATCAACGTCAGACGATATTGAGATATTAGCAAAAAAAATTGCTAATGCACGTTTGTTTGAAGATGACAATGGGAAAATGAATTTAAGTATTAAAGACATTGCAGGTGAAATTTTGTCAATTTCACAATTTACATTGTATGCAGATGTCAAAAAAGGCAACCGTCCAGGATTTACAAAATCTATGAGTCCTGATAAGGCGAATGAACTTTTCGAACTATTTAATGATGCCTTACGAGTATATGATTTAAATGTATTAACAGGTGAATTTGGCACTGATATGCAAGTTGGCATAACAAATGATGGACCTGTTACTATTATTTACGAAAGTCAGGATGGCAAAATTATATGAAACGGCTCAATACTTGGTTAAGCAATCATAAAATGAAAAATATCCCCACTCTAATTGTCCTGGTAATTTTTATTGTATTTGTCATTATGTTAATTGCCTTTTTAAATCACAATGACGAAGATAGTAGTACTATTTATATTACCGAAGATGCAGATATGCTTACTGGACCTAATGCAACGTATCCCAAAATTAAATCTGTATCTAAAGGACAAAACTTCCATAAAATAG
This sequence comes from Staphylococcus sp. GDY8P72P, assembly GCF_016890655.1. Taxonomy (NCBI): domain Bacteria; kingdom Bacillati; phylum Bacillota; class Bacilli; order Caryophanales; family Staphylococcaceae; genus Staphylococcus; species Staphylococcus sp. GDY8P72P. The sequence goes on from NZ_JAFEQJ010000006.1 coordinate 26,474, forward strand.
GTGAATCCGGTAAATGGATTGAAATAGAATCCAATAACGGTAAAGAAAAAGGTTGGATTGCTGGTTGGCATACGAATTTAAATATTGCCCCTGATAAGACAGCAAGTGCAAAACCACTAAAAAATAAAACAATAGTACTTGACCCTGGTCACGGTGGAAGTGACCAGGGAGCTTCAAGTAATACACAGAAAAAAAGCTTGGAAAAAGTATACACTTTAAAAACAGCTCAAGAATTGAAAACGTTATTGGAAAAAGAAGGTGCCCATGTCAAAATGACACGTGAAACTGATGAATACGTTACGTTAGATGAGCGAAATTTAAAAGGTGATGCTTTTATAAGTATACATAATGATTCATTGAAATCACAAAAAGCAAACGGTAGTACCGTTTACTGGTTTAAGAAAAATCAAAAAGCATTAGCAGAAACTTTAAATGCAAGTATTCAAAAAAAGGCATTATTATCTGATCGGGGAGCAAGACAACAAAACTATCAAGTATTGAGACAAACAAACGTACCAGCTGTATTGTTAGAATTAGGCTATATAAGTAATCCTACTGACGAAAATATGATTCGTGATGAATTACATCGAAAAATAGTTGAACAAGCAGTGATTGACGGGTTACGTTCATATTTCGCTGAATAAAAAGGTTGCAAAAATAATGTAAAGTAGTTATCATTATTATGAATTAGATAAATAAACCGTTATGATTCTTGAAATACTTAAACAAAAAGGTAACACGTAAATGTGTGTAGAGATATAAATCTTGGCTGAAAATTTATACTGAGTCGTTTAAGCTATATGAACACAAGAACAGGTGCTTTATACAAAATAAAGCCGTTTGACGAACGTTACTCGTCTAAAGTGGACTATAACTTATATTTTATAGTCAATTAGGGTGGCAACACGGCACAATCGTCCCTTGTATGATAATTCATCATGCAAGGGGCTTTTTTATTGTTAAAAGGAGAGATAATATGATAAATATTCCAAGAGGTACACAGGACATACTTCCTGAAGACACTAAACAATGGCGATATATTGAAAATAAATTAGATGAATTAATGACTTTATATAATTATCAAGAAATTCGTACACCTATTTTTGAAAGTACTGAATTATTTGCTCGTGGTGTTGGCGATTCAACTGATGTTGTACAAAAAGAAATGTATACTTTTTTAGATAAAGGCGATCGCAGTATTACTTTACGACCTGAAGGTACCGCTGCGGTGGTAAGATCTTATATCGAACATAAAATGCAAGGTGATCCTAACCAACCTGTAAAATTGTATTATAACGGTCCTATGTTCAGATATGAACGCAAACAAAAAGGACGTTACCGCCAATTTACACAATTTGGCGTTGAGGCAATTGGTGCCGAAAATCCTAGTATTGACGCTGAAGTTTTAGCTATGGTTATGCATATATATCAATCATTTGGATTAAAACATTTAAAATTAGTTATTAATAGTATCGGTGATGCAGATTCACGCAAAGAATACAATGAAGCATTAGTAAAACATTTTGAACCAGTAATCGGTGACTTTTGTTCAGATTGTCAATCACGTTTACACACTAACCCAATGCGTATTCTTGATTGTAAAGTCGATAAAGATAAAGAGGCGGTAAAAACTGCACCCCGTATTACCGAATTTTTAAATGCTGAATCAACTAAATATTATGATGAAGTTAAACAACATTTAGACAATTTAAATATTCGTTATGAAGAAGATCCTAACTTAGTAAGAGGTTTAGATTATTACACTCATACTGCATTTGAATTAATGATTGATAACCCGAATTACGATGGTGCAATAACGACACTTTGTGGTGGTGGACGTTACAATGGTTTACTTGAATTATTAGGCGGTCCAAATAATACTGGTATTGGTTTTGCATTAAGTATTGAACGCTTATTATTAGCATTAGAAGATGAAGGTATTGAGTTGGATGTCGAAGATGATTTTGATTTATTCATTGTTACGATGGGTCACGAAGCTGATAACTATGCCGTTAAATTGTTAAATGAACTTCGGCATAATGGTGTGAAAGCTGACAAAGATTATTTGAGCAGAAAAGTGAAAGGCCAAATGAAACAAGCGGATAGACTACAGGCAAATTATACAATTGTCATCGGTGATCAAGAATTAGAAAATAATGAAATTGACATTAAAGATATGGCTACAGGAAATACAGAAAAAATTAATTTAGATGAAGTTGTCGCATATTTTAAAAAGAAGGAGTAGATGAAAGTGAGTAAGAGAACAACATATTGTGGATTAGTAACAGAAAATTTATTAGACCAAGAAGTAACATTAAAAGGATGGGTTCATAACCGTAGAGACTTAGGTGGTTTAATATTTATTGATTTAAGAGATAGAGAAGGTTATGTACAAATCGTCTTTAACCCGTCATTTTCAGAAGAAGCTTTAGAAACAGCTGAATCCGTTAGATCAGAATATGTTGTAGAAGTAACAGGTGTAGTCACAAAACGTGATCCTGATACAGTAAATCCTAAAATAGCAACAGGACAAGTAGAAGTACAAGTTTCAGAAATTAACATTATTAATAAAGCTGAAACACCACCATTTTCAATTAATGAAGAAAATCAAAATGTTGATGAAAATATTCGTTTGAAATATAGATATTTAGATTTACGCCGACAAGAACTTGCGCAAACATTTAAAATGCGTCATCAAACAACACGTTCAATTCGTCAGTATTTAGATCAAGACGGCTTTTATGATATAGAAACACCTGTATTAACAAAGTCTACACCAGAAGGAGCACGTGACTACTTAGTACCTTCACGTGTACATGAAGGAGAATTTTATGCTTTACCACAATCACCACAAATTTTTAAACAATTATTGATGATTAGTGGCTTCGACAAATATTATCAAATCGTTAAATGTTTCCGTGATGAAGATTTACGTGCTGACAGACAGCCTGAATTTACACAGGTCGATATTGAAATGAGTTTTGTAGACCAAGAAGATGTAATGGCAATGGGCGAAGATATGCTGAAAAAAGTTGTAAAAGATGTTAAAGATATTGAATTAACAGAACAATTTCCACGTATGACATATAATGAAGCGATGACACGTTTTGGTTCAGATAAACCAGACACTCGTTTTGGTATGGAATTAATTGATGTGTCACAACTTGGACATGATATGGACTTTAAAGTGTTTAAAGACGCTGTAAATAACAATGGACAAGTAAAAGCTATAGTGGCAGAAGGTGCGGCAGATCAATATACAAGAAAAGATATTGATGGTTTAACAGAATTTGTAAATATCTACGGTGCTAAAGGTTTAGCTTGGGTTAAAGTTGTAGAAGATGGTGTTAACGGTCCAATTGGTCGTTTCTTTGAAGATAGCCATATTGCTACTTTACAATCATTAACTGGAGCAAAAGCAGGTGACTTAGTACTTTTCGTAGCTGATAAACCAAATGTAGTTGCTCAAAGTTTAGGTGCTTTACGCTTGAAATTGGCGAAAGAATTATCACTTATTGACGAATCAAAATTAAACTTCTTATGGGTAACTGATTGGCCACTATTGGAATATGATGAAGATGCAAAACGTTATGTTGCAGCACATCATCCATTTACATCACCAAAACAAGAAGATATTGCTAAATTATCTGACTCTCCAGAACAAGTACAAGCTAATGCATATGATATTGTACTTAATGGATATGAATTAGGTGGTGGCTCAATCAGAATTCATGATGGTGAGTTACAAGCAAAAATGTTTGAAGTGTTAGGATTTACTGAAGAACAAGCTAGAGAACAGTTTGGCTTCTTATTAGACGCATTTAAATACGGTGCACCACCTCATGGCGGTATCGCATTAGGACTTGATCGTTTAGTTATGTTATTAACGAATAGAACTAATCTTAGAGATACAATTGCATTCCCTAAAACAGCTTCAGCTACATGTTTATTAACGGATGCACCAAGTGAAGTTTCAGATAATCAATTAGAAGAATTATCTTTAAGAATTAGACATTAATAAATTATATAAGTTTTAATTCTTGCTAATATATAATTATGTGTTATTATTATCTTATAAGGTAGTCATCTGTAGTGTTCGTAAGTTGCTTTTTAATTTGGGCCTAACACTCTTTGATCAGGGAGCCCAATAGGTTTTCTCATAGCGCACACGCCTCAATTAGGAGGACTTGCAAAATGAGAAACAGGGCACCCACCTGTATTTAGCAGGCCGAATGATCAAGCTATTATAACTACGACATAAACGGACTCTATCGGTACGCAAGACTTCGGTCTTGCGTATTTTTTTGTGAATAAAAAATTAAAATCTATGTAAAATTCATGTATAATTATATTTGATAGAAAGTTAAATTTATAAGGAGTTTGATTATGAAGCACCAATTTTCGAGAAATGAATTGGCATATGGTCAAGAAGGTTTAGATTTATTAAAAGAACAAACAGTAGTTGTGTTGGGGGTCGGCGGTGTTGGTACTTTTGCAGCAGAAGCATTAGCTCGTACTAATATTGGACATATCATTTTAATTGATAAAGATGATGTCGATATTACTAATGTTAATCGTCAAATACATGCCTTAACAACAACGATTGGTCAAAGTAAAGTTTCCTTAATGGAAGAACGCATTAAATTAATTAATCCTGATTGTAAAGTGACAGCATTGCATATGTTTTATACAGAAGATACTTATGAGGATCTTTTTGAAAATTACGATATCGATTATTTTATTGATGCAAGTGACACAATTATGTATAAAGTCCATTTGATGAAAGAATGTTTAGAGCGTAATATCAAAGTGATTTCTAGCATGGGTGCAGCTAACAAAATTGACCCTACACGTTTTGTAATTGAAGATATTTCTAAAACACATACAGATCCTATCGCTAAAATCATTAGAAGAAAATTAAAAAAATTAGGTATTACAAAAGGTGTACCAGTAGTATTTTCAGATGAAAGTCCACTGGTTATTAGAGAAGACGTAAAAGAAACTGTTGGTGATGCTAATGCACCGACTAGAAAAGGACAAATGCCACCGTCTTCGAATGCATTTGTACCAAGTGTTGTTGGCCTAATTTGTGCAAGTTATGTCATTAATGATATTTTAAGTGATATCCCTGTGACACGTATTAAAGATAAAGGACAATAGTAGCAGGTTCGGTGCTATTTAGTGTACAAAACATACACTTACAAATTTTTTGCTGTTGATTTTGTTATTGTAATGCTAAAAAATATGAAGGTGGAATAACATTGATTTGTTCCACCTTCATTTCATATTGGTAGTAGCTGACTGTATTGAAACTGTGCTTCAAATCAAGATTTTTTCAATGCTAGTCATCATTTCCGACTTTGTTGGCAGTTTTTATGCACGCTTTCCGCGGGCACTGCCTCAGCCTGTAGTCTTCGGCAAGTGCGAGTCGGCATAAGTCACTGCCAATACTATACAAAAGCCTTAATATGACAAAAGTTTAACGACAAAGTTTTCGACTTTGTTGGCAGTTTTTATGTACGCTTTACGTAGGCACTGTCTTAGCTTGTAGTCTTCGGCGAGTGCTATTCCCGCAGGAGTCGCACAAGTCGCTGTTAATAGGACTTGAAAAATAATATAAATAGAAATAAACCTTCACAGTATAGTGAAGGTTTATTTTTGTTGGTTTTGTGTTATATTGTCGAAGATTTGTTTGAATTGTTGTTCACTTTTGGAAGTAGTTTTGGGTTCATAATATATTTTATTTTTTAGTTTATCCGGCAAGTACTGTTGTGCAACAAATCCGTTATCATAATTGTGTGGATATTTATAACCAATTGCACGTCCGAGTTCTTTAGCTCCACTATAATGACCATCTTTTAAATGATTAGGAACTTGTCCTGCATAGCCTTTACGTATATCTGAAAGGGCATGGTCAATTGCTGTAATACCTGAGTTTGATTTTGGAGATAAGCATAATTCAATGACTGCTTGGCTTAATGGAATTCGTGCTTCAGGGAATCCTAGTCTTTCAGCTGCTTCAATTGCTGCTAATGTACGTTGACCTGCATTAGGTGACGCTAAGCCTACATCTTCATAACTAATAACTAGTAAACGTCTAGCTATTGTTGGTAAGTCTCCAGCTTCGATAAGTCGCGCGAGATAATGCAAAGCTGCATTAACGTCACTACCTCTAATAGATTTCTGGAAAGCACTCATTACATCGTAGTGCATATCACCATCTTTATCACTTAAAAATGCCCCTCTTTGAAGACAATCTTTTGCATCTTGTAACGTAATATGTCGTCCATGTTCTGATGTTTCTGAACTTAAAACTGCTAATTCTAAAGCGTTTAAAGCGCTTCTTACATCACCTTGACTCTGGGTTGAAAAATATATCAAAGCATCTTCATCTATAGTGGGCGCATAAGATTTTAACCCATTTGTTTCATCATCTAGTGCACGTTCTAATGCTAAACGAATATCATCTTCGTTTAAAGGATAAAGTTCAAAAATTTGAGCTCTTGATCTAATAGCAGGATTAATCGCATGATATGGATTTGATGTAGTTGCACCAATTAATACTATTTTGCCATTTTCTAAATGTGGTAATAGAAAATCTTGCTTTGTTTTATCTAATCTATGAATTTCATCCAACAGTAAAATGACTTGACCAGACATTTTCGCTTCTTCAACTACCATTTGCATATCTTTTTTAGAATTGGAAACTGCATTTAATTGCCTGAACTTATACTGTGTACTTCCAGCAATTGCTTTAGCTATACTAGTTTTACCAATGCCTGGAGGGCCATAGAAAATCATGGAAGATAAACGTTTAGTATCAACCATTCTTCTAATTATCCCTCTAGAACCTACTAAATGTTGTTGTGAGATGATTTCATCTATATTATTGGGACGCATTCTAGCCGCTAATGGTTCATTTGTCACATCATTCACACCTTTCTAATATTATATTAACGTAAAAAATGATAAAATGGGAATAAATAAGTAGACGAATTAAGTGAGGTTATACAATGAAAATATCAACAAAAGGAAGATATGGATTAACATTAATGATATCTTTAGCTAAAAAGCAAGGACAAGGATGTGTATCCTTAAAATCAATCGCTGAAGAAAATAACTTAAGTGACTTATATTTAGAACAACTTGTTGGCCCGTTAAGAAATGCTGGCCTTATTAGAAGTGTACGTGGTGCTAAAGGTGGCTACCAACTAAGAGTGCCTGCTGAAGAAATCAGTGCTGGTGATATTATAAGGTTGTTAGAAGGTCCTATAACATTTGTAGAAAGTATTGAATCTGAACCACCTGCCCAAAAGCAATTATGGATACGTATGAGAGATGCTGTGAGAGAAGTTTTAGATAATACGACGTTGCAATATTTAGCAGATTATAAAGAAACAAATAATTTAGATGGCTACATGTTTTATATCTAATCAAATAAATTATTATTTTTATGTTTAATAATACTATGTAGTGGTATAACTGTAACATGTATCGATGAAGGAGGTAATTACATGGCTGATGAAAGCAAGGTAGAACAAGCCAAAGGTAACATCAAAGAAACAGTCGGTAATGTGACAGATAATAAAGACCTTGAAAATGAAGGAAAAGAAGATAAAACTTCTGGCAAGGCAAAAGAAGTAGTGGAAAATGCTAAAAATAAAGCAAATGAAGCAATTGATAAATTAAAAAAATAAACTTATATTAAATTGAAAGGGGCTATTAAAAATGGCTGAAAATTTCTTAAATAAAGCAAAAGATGCTGCTAAAAGCGTATCTGATAAACTAAAAAATGTTGATAACGAAAAAGCACAACAAGCGAGTGAACAAATCGATAAATTCACTGGCGGCAATAAAGAAGATAACAACGATAATAAAGATGAGAAATAATAAAAAGCAATACCTACGTGGTATTGCTTTTTTGTTATTTTAATTGCTGTTGTTTACTTTAGAAATTACATTATTTAAGCGTTTAAAGGAAGCTAGTTGTTCTTGTTGGTCGTAAACATAACTTATAGCCATTAATTCATCAATGTCACCATGCTCTTGCATAAATGATTCTAATTTAGCTTGCACAGTTGCTTCAGACCCAACTAAAGATTGCTCCATACGCTGTTTAGCTAATTCAAATTCACGAGGTGTTAAAATACCTTGTAAGTCATCAGTAGGAGGTTGAACCGGTTGCATTCTTCCACGTGTTACACTAACCATGACTTGTGCTTGTGTAGTAGCTAAAAATTCTGCTTGTTCATCAGTTTCTGCGACAATTGCATTTAAGCAAACAATCATATAAGGTTCAGCTAAATACTCTGATGGTTCAAATAATTCTTTGTAGATTTGTATTGCTTCATGCATTTGTTGAGGCGCAAAATGACCGGCAAATACATAAGGTAACCCTTTACGCGCTGCTAGATGTGCAGAATCTGTTGATGACCCTAGAATATATAGTGGCACATTTTTATCGACAGCTGGGTAAGCACGAACGTAGCTTTGTTTATTTCCTGGTCCAAAATAAGTAGCTAGCAGTTCTACTTCTTCTGGAAATTCATAAACACCATTATGTTGGTCTCTTCTTAATGCGCTTGCAGTCATCATATCCGTGCCAGGTGCACGTCCTAAACCTAAATCTACACGATCGGGGAAAACAGTTTCCATCGTACCAAATTGTTCTGCGACAACTAGTGGTGCATGGTTAGGTAACATAATACCACCAGAACCTACACGGATACGTTTGGTATGTTCTAATGTGTGTTGTATTAGTAACGCTGTTGCTGAACTAACTAAATTAGGTGCATTATGATGTTCTGCAATCCAATAGCGTTCATAACCTAAGTCTTCTAAATTTTGTGCTAGTGATACCATGTCACTGATAGCATCTTTATCTGTTTGGCCTTCTCTTATAGGAACCAAGTTTAATGCTGAAAGTTTTATATTAGGCATTGCTCGTTGTCTCCTCCTTTAATTATGTTCGTATTGCTCAGTATATCAGTCCAACTTCTGCTTGCGTAAAATTATGCTCACTGCTATAATGTAGTAAATTTAAAACGTTAGGTGGCCTTATTAAGACAATGGATAAATCTCATAAGCAATTTAAACTACAACAAATCTAAACAAAAATCGCGCTAGTTGGGATGTCTCTGTCTTTTTAAGTATGTAGCAATACTAAATAAATATCGTTATCAAATGAATAGAGACATTACAGCTTTGCGTTAAAAGAGGAGAAGTGTAATGTCTTTTTATTATGCTCAAAAACCATTTGAACTATACGGGAAAACATTAATCGAAACGGTAGATATACAAATACAACAAGGAAATCATGTAGCACTAATAGGTGACAATGGTGTTGGCAAAACAACACTGTTAACTGCAATACACAATAAATATCCAGATGACACATATTTGATGCACCAAAATTTAGCAATGTATGGTGAAGAGCATGCACTAGATTATATCATGAGCGTGGATGCAACACTGTTAACTTTAAAACGAAAAATGACTCAAGATTTAGATGCACTTGGTGAATTCATTGATTTATCAGGTTATGAATTTGAGCAAGACATTTTAACTAAAGCTAAGCTTTTTCAATTGTCAGCTTCTGATTTAGATAAAAAAGTGAAAGAATTAAGTGGGGGACAGCAAACAAAAATAGCTATTATTCGTGCATTGATGTCCAATAAGCCGTGTCTGTTATTAGATGAACCAACGAATCATCTCGATAGCCATATGGTTACTTTATTAGCCAATATGATCAATGAATCTAAACAAACTATTTTATTAGTATCACATTTGAGGTCATTTATTAATATAGTAGCAAGTCAAATTATAGAAATTACCTCACAGAAAACTACAATGTATGAAGGTAATTATGAAAACTATGAACAAATTAAATCAATAGAACAACAATCACAAGTTAAAGCATTTGAGAAGGCGCAAAAAGAAATCAATGATTTAAATTCATCTATGGATCAAGTACAACGTTGGCATGCGAGTGCAAAAGCCAAAGCAAGTGTTCGTAATCCATACGAACAAAAGAAATTGAGTAAATTGATGAAGCGTGCCAAGGCAAAAGAAACACAACTAACACACAAAATAAATGAACAAGACATTGTTAATCCTAATCAACATGATGTAACACAGTATCAGTTTCAAGAAACCGATACATTTCAAAATAAGTATTTACTACAATTTAATCAAATGGGTTACGACATTAACAATACTAGCCTGTACCACCAAGTTAATTTGAATATAAGGAAAGGTGAAAATATCTTGGTTACAGGTAACAATGGTAGTGGTAAATCAGTACTTGTAGATATTATTACTGGGAAGAGAGCACCAACAACAGGTACTGTAAAACATTCACCTTCATTGAAAATCGCTTGTTTTGATCAAAAGCATGATAATTTAACAGATAATTTATCACCTAAAGACTTGGTTATGAAGTTGGAAGGTATGACGAATAGTCATGCACAAACAATATTAAGCGCATTCCAATTTACTACTGATCAGATACTACAGCCAATCAAACATTTATCGATGGGTGAAAAAAGCCGTTTACAATTTGTATTACTTTATTTTGCTAGCCCACATCTATTAATCTTAGATGAACCGACAAATTATTTTGATATACGTACACAAAAATTAATAATGTCAATGATTGAAAGCTTTAATGGACAAGTGTTTATTGTCAGTCATGATGCTGCGATCATCTCCGAGTTTCAAGCGACGCATTGGCATATTGAAAATAAAACAATAGTGAACAAAGATTTAGAAGTAAAAGAAGATTTTAATATTGAAGCTACCAAAAATTTATTAGAAGATTATAAAGATATTGATGCATTTGGTAACTTTCAAACAGACAACTAGAAAATTTAATCATATGGTGCTATCATGGGAACATTGATAAAATTGTGAGGAGTGTCAAAACATGGAAGTATATGCAGACTCAGCTGCAACTACCCCAGTTAAACCAGAAATTATAACTAAAATGATGGATATTTATGAGACGCATTATGGTAACCCTTCTTCTATTCATAGTATTGGAAGAGACGCAAGAAAGTATTTAGATGAATCGCGTAGAACAGTAGCTAAGTTTTTTGGTGTTAAACCTAGCGAAATTATTTTTACTAGTGGTGCAACTGAATCAAATAATACAGCAATCAAAGGCATCGCTTATCAGCAAGCACATAAAGGTAAACACCTTATTACCTCAAAAATTGAACATCATTCTGTACTCCATGTGTTTGAACAGTTAGAACGTGAAGGATTTGAAGTAACATATCTTGATGTAGATACTGAAGGCATAGTTAATTTACAACAATTGCGTGAAGCTCTGAGAGAGGACACAGTGCTTGTATCAATTATGTTTGTAAATAATGAAATTGGTACTGTTCAACCAATGTATGATATTGATGCTATTGTAGCTGAATCAAACGCATTGCTTCATGTAGATGCAGTTCAAGCGGTAGGACATTTACCAATTGACATTCAAGACTTTAATATCGCAGCATTAAGCATAACAGCGCATAAATTTGGAGGACCAAAAGGTGTAGGTGTCCTTTATGTAAAAGCAGATACGCCGGTAACATATTGGCAATTAGGTGGCGAACAGGAAACAAAACGTCGTGCAGGCACTGAAAATGTACCACAAATTGTTGGCTTAACAGAGGCATTGACGCTAGCTAATGCAAATTTAGATGACAATAATGTACACTTAATGAATTTGAAAAATTTGTTTATTGTAACTTTACAAGAAAGATCGGTCCCATTCGAAATAAATGGTTCTATGACAGATTCTACTGGTCATATTGTGAACTTATATTTTCCATTTATAGATGTTGAAACTATGTTAACGTTACTTGACCTATCGGGTATTTATGTATCATCTGGCTCAGCATGTACAGCCGGTTCAACAACACCATCTCATGTGTTGGCAGCGATGTATGAGAATGATGACAGAGCAAAACACTCAGTACGATTTAGTTTTAATGAGTTATCGACTGAACAAGAAATCAAATATATAACGATGGAAATTCACAAAATCTATCATAAATTTAAGGAGGAAGTATAAATTGAATAATGAAGGCGTACGAGTAGTAGTAGGTATGTCAGGCGGTGTTGATAGTTCTGTAACAGCACATTTGTTAAAAGAACAAGGGTATGATGTAATCGGTATTTTTATGAAAAATTGGGATGATACTGATGAAAATGGTGTTTGTACAGCAACAGAGGATTACAATGACGTTATCGCTGTTTGTAATCAAATAGGAATTCCTTACTATGCAGTGAATTTTGAACAAGAATACTGGGATAAAGTATTTACTTACTTCTTAGATGAATATAAAAAAGGAAGAACGCCTAATCCTGATGTAATGTGTAACAAAGAAATAAAATTCAAAGCCTTTTTAGAACATGCCTTAAAACTAGGTGCAGATTATGTAGCAACAGGTCATTATGCACGTGTTCAACGATTCGATGATGGTCATGTTGAAATGTTACGTGGTGTTGATAATAATAAGGATCAAACTTATTTCTTAAATCAACTATCACAAGATCAATTACAACATGTTATGTTCCCACTTGGTGGCATTGATAAAAAAGAAGTGCGTCGCATTGCAGAAGAACAAGATCTTGCAACAGCTAAGAAAAAAGATTCCACAGGTATATGTTTCATTGGTGAACGCAATTTCAAATCATTTTTATCACAATATTTGCCTGCACAATCGGGTGAAATGCGTACGTTAAATGGTGAAAACAAAGGAACACATGCAGGATTGATGTATTATACCATTGGTCAACGTCATGGCTTAGGTATTGGTGGCGACGGTGATCCTTGGTTTGTAGTAGGTAAAAATCTTGATGAAAATGTATTATATGTCGAACAAGGTTTTGATCATAATGCATTGTACAGTGATTATTTAATTGCTTCAGACTTTTCATTTATTAACCCAGTGGATTTAGCACAAGGTTTTTCATGTACAGCGAAATTTAGATATAGACAACGAGATACTCAAGTTTTTGTACAACAAGAAGATGACAATTCAATTCGTGTTACGTTTGATCAACCAGTAAGAGCGATTACTCCTGGGCAAGCAGTTGTGTTTTATGACGGTGATGTATGTTTAGGCGGGGCTACAATTGATGATGTTTTCAAAAATTCTGGACAATTAAGTTACGTCATATAAATTAATGCAGTTTATAGACATAACAATAGTAAGTTTAAGTTAGAGTTAACTTACTTTAAATTGATATTTAATAAGCATTCAATTTACACTTAAAGCGTAGATTGTTTGCTTTTTATACATATACTTATAGACCTAAGTTAAGTAACTTTACGGTATTAGACAAAAACTTTATAACTAAAGTTAGAACTAGTTAGCCACTTATATTTCACATTGTCCAATGTTTTAAGCTTTTGTATGCTATAAATAACAAGATAAGAAAAGAGGACTAACAATGGAACAAGAACACATATATGAATTCATAAAAAATGGTGAAACTGAAAAAGCATTACAAGCACTTTTTGATAATATAGAAGCACAGCCTGAAGAAATTGAAAATTATATTAATGCAGGTATTTTAATTGCTGAAGCAGGAGAAGTTGAACATGCTGAAACTTTTTTTCAAAAAGCACTAACAATTGATTCAGAAAATGGTCCAGTATATTATAATTTAGCTAATGTATATTATAATGAAGGTCGTTTTAATGAAGCAATTCGACTATATCAAACTGCGTTAAAATATGATGTAGACGTGGTTGATACGAATTATATGATTGGTATGTCATTTAACCAATTAGAAGCGTTTAAAGAGGCTATGCCTTTTTTAATGACTGCTGCAGAAAAAGACGATCGTAGAGATGTAGAAGTTCAATTTCAATATGGCTTGGTGTTATGTCATTTAGAAATGTTTAAGCAAGCAATTACACAATTAAATCGCGTATTGAGTTTAGACAATAAGCATGTAGATGCATTATATAATTTAGGGTTAGCAACATATATGGATACTGAAGATATAGATGTAGCATTACGTTATTTTAAGCAAGCAGTTGCAATTAACCCTGAACACCATATGAGTCAACATGCAATCCAGACATTCGAAGCAATAAAAGAGGAGGAGTAAATCATGGCAGATCCTACACTGTTTAACTATTCAATGATTAAAGGTACAGTAGATGCTATTTTGTTTCAAAACAAAGATAATTTTTATACTGTATTAAAAGTTGATACAATTGAAACCAATGAATCATTAGATAGTATGCCTACAGTTGTAGGGTTCTTTCCTGAAATTGTGGAAGGTGATGTCTATACATTTAAAGGGCAAATAGCTACGCATCCTAAATATGGTAAACAATTAAAAGCAGATATTTTTGAAAAGGAATTACCACAAACGAAGGAAGCAATTATCAGTTATTTGTCTAGTGACTTATTCAAAGGTATTGGTAAAAAGACGGCTCAAAATATTGTTAATACACTCGGTGAAAATGCCATTGCTGATATATTAAACGATTCACAAGTTTTAAGTAAGGTGCCGAGTTTATCTGCAAGCAAACAAAAACAAATTGCAGAACAAATTGCTAGCAACCAAGAAACAGAACAAATAATAATTAGATTACATGACTTAGGCTTTGGGCCGAAGTTAGCAATGAATATATACCAAGCTTATTTAGGTGAAACACTCAATGTAGTAGAAAAGACACCTTACCAATTAGTATATGATGTCAAGGGTATTGGTTTTAATAAAGCTGATATGTTAGCCAAAAATATCGGTATTCAATATAACGATCCAGAACGTTTAAAAGCAGGAATACTCTATATACTAGAAGAAGAGTGTATTAAACAAGGACATACCTATTTACCTACGCAATTTGTTTTAGAATTGGTACAGGATATTTTATCTAATCCTCCATCTGAAGTCATAGATCAATCGATATTAGCTAATCAAGTTGAACAGCTAGTCAATGAAGATAAATTAGTACAGCAAGAAGCTGAATTAGCTATTCCAAGTTTGTATTATTCAGAAATAAAGAGTGTCCAAAATTTATATCGCAATTTCACGTACACTAAAAAATTGAAAGATATTGAAATGTCCGACTTATTATTAGAAATTGGTAATATAGAGGACCAAAATACAGTCAGTTATGCTGAATCACAAAAAGAAGCACTACAAACCGCTATTAATTCAAAAGTGATGTTATTAACAGGAGGACCTGGTACAGGGAAAACAACTGTAATTAAAGGCATCGTAGAATTGTATGCTGAAATACATGGCCTTTCTTTAGATTATGACGATTATAAAGAAGATGATTATCCTATTGTGTTAGGTGCTCCGACAGGGCGAGCGTCTAAACGATTAGCTGAAGCTACAGGATTAGAAGCTATGACCATTCACCGACTTATTGGTTGGAATCAAGAAACACAACCTGAAGATATTTTAGATAATGAAATTAATGCTAAATTGATTATTATAGATGAGATGTCGATGGTAGATACTTGGTTATTTCATCAATTTATGAGTGCAGTACCGTTAGATGCACAAGTCATTTTAGTTGGTGATGAGGATCAATTACCGTCAGTTGGTCCCGGACAAGTCTTTAAAGATTTAATTGACTCTGGAGTTATTCCTAGAGTTAATTTAACTGAAGTATATAGACAGCAAGATGGATCTAGTATTATAGAGTTAGCGCATAAAATTAAATTGGGGTTACCAATAGATATTACCGAGCGTTTTCATGACCGTAATTTTATCAACTGTCAAACAGAACAAATACCACAAGTTGTTGAAAAAGTTGTAGCTAGTGCTGTTAACAAAGGGTATGATATGAGTGATATTCAAGTATTAGCACCTATGTACAAAGGTTCTGCAGGCATTAAGCGATTAAATCAAGTATTACAAGATATATTAAATCCAAAAATAAAAGATACGCGTGAAATTGCATTTGGTGAAGTTTTATTTAGAAAAGGCGATAAAGTATTGCAATTGGTTAATAGACCAAATGATAATATTTTTAATGGAGATATCGGAGTAATTGTAGGTATTTTTTGGGCTAAAGAAAATGCCTTAGATAAAGATGTATTAGTGGTTGATTTTGAAGGTAATGAGATAACATTTACACGACAAGATTTAATGGAATTAACACATGCTTATTGTACATCTATCCATAAATCACAAGGTTCTGAATTTCCAATTGTCATTATGCCTATGGTAAAACAGTATTTCAGAATGTTACAAAAGCCTATTTTGTATACAGGTCTGACACGTGCAAAACAATCATTGGTCTTTTTAGGTGATCCCAATGCATTTACAATTGGTTTAAAGACAAATGGTCAAGTAAGAATGACTCAATTATGTGACTTACTGCAAGCTTACTTTGATAGTGACTCAGGTAAAGATGATGACCAAGAAGATATTAACCAGCAACTTAATAGTACAGTTACTTTGACTGAGAGTACCATATATCAAATTGACCCAATGATTAATATGGGGCAATTATCACCATATGACTTCGTAAATGATTGACATTGACAACAAAAGAAAATAAAATAAAGTTAAGTTTGCATAGAGACGAGTATATAATCTAAGACAAACAGAGATGTACTGTGTGGTGAAAAGTACAGCTTGGATTATAGAATGCTACTTTGTGTCAGTAATAAATATTAAAACGAGTGATATTCTCAATAAGTGATGAGTTGCATTTATTCATGCATCATCGTTATTAATGAATATAACTAGGGTGGTACCGCGATTTGTTCGTCCCTTTTGAGGATGGACTTTTTTTATGCTTTTTTATAAATTTAAAAATTTATACAATGAGTTATATATTGTAATGGAGGAAAAGTAATGAAACAATTAAAAGCGAGTGAAATAAGACAAAGTTTTATTGACTTCTTTGTAGAGAAAGGACACATGGTTGAACCATCGGCACCGTTAGTACCTATAGATGATGATTCACTTTTATGGATTAACTCAGGTGTGGCAACATTGAAAAAATATTTTGATGGAAGAGAAATTCCTAAAAAGCCAAGAATTGTTAATTCACAAAAAGCTATTAGAACGAATGATATTGAAAATGTAGGCTTTACGGCTCGACACCACACATTTTTTGAAATGTTGGGGAATTTTTCTATCGGTGATTATTTTAAAAAAGAAGCCATTGAATATGCTTGGGAATTTTTAACAAGTGATAAATGGATGGGCATGGAAGCGGATAAACTTTATGTCACAATTCATCCAGAAGATGTGGAAGCCTACAATTTATGGCATGACGTTGTTGGACTAGATGAAAGTAGAATCATTCGTATAGAAGGTAATTTTTGGGATATTGGCGAAGGCCCATCTGGTCCTAATACAGAAATATTTTATGACCGTGGTGATGCATTTGGTGCAGATGATCCGGCAGAAGAAATGTATCCTGGTGGCGAAAATGAACGCTTTTTAGAAGTATGGAACTTAGTATTTAGTGAATTTAACCATAATAAAGATCATACTTATACACCATTACCTAATAAAAACATTGATACAGGAATGGGCTTAGAGCGTATGGCTTCAGTATCTCAAAATGTTCGTACTAATTATGAAACGGATTTATTTATTCCAATCATAGAAGAAGTTGAAAAAGTTTCTGGTAAAAAATATTTAGTTAATGACCAAGATGATGTTGCTTTTAAAGTAATTGCCGATCATATTAGAACGATTTCTTTTGCCATTGCTGACGGTGCATTGCCTGCTAATGAAGGACGTGGTTATGTCCTAAGACGTTTGTTACGTCGTGCTGTACGATTTAGCCAAACGTTAGCTATTAATGAACCATTTATGTATAAATTAGTTGATATTGTTGCTGAAATTATGGAACCTTATTACCCTAATGTGAAAGAAAAGTCAGATTTTATCAAACGTGTAATAAAATCAGAAGAAGAACGTTTCCACGAAACATTAGAAGAAGGCTTGAATATTTTAAATACTTTAGTAGCTAAAGCGAAAGAGAGCAACCATACAATTGCAGGAGAAGATGCATTTAAACTTTATGATACGTATGGCTTCCCTGTAGAATTGACTGAAGAAATTGCTTTGCAAGAAAACTTAACTGTAGACATGGACACGTTTGAAGTGGAAATGCAAAAGCAACGTGATCGTGCGCGACAAGCTAGACAGGATTCTCAATCAATGCAAGTGCAAAGTGAAGTCTTGAAAGATATCACTACAGATAGCCAGTTTGTTGGCTATGATACTACTACTCAAGAGAGTAAGATTACGGATATTATCCATAATGGTGAACGCGTAACTTCTGCTGAAGCAGGTGAGGAGATTTACTTCATTCTTGCAGCTACTCCATTTTATGCTGTTAGTGGTGGGCAAGTAGCAGATAAAGGTCTTATCAGTAGTGAAGACTTTGAAATTGATGTAACAGAAGTCACTAAAGCACCAAATGGTCAAAATTTACATCATGGTACAGTACGTTTTGGTCAAGTTAAAGAAGCTGCAACGGTACAAGCTACTGTCAACCAGCAAGAACGTTTAGCTATTAAGAAAAATCATAGTGCAACGCATTTACTACATGCTGCATTGAAAGAAGTGCTAGGAGATCATGTCAACCAAGCAGGGTCACTTGTTGCACCAGAACGTTTACGTTTTGACTTTTCTCATTTTGGTGCAATGACAGATAATGAAATTGCACAAGTTGAACGTCGTGTAAATGAAGAAATTTGGAATCACCTCACTGTAAATATTAGCGAGATGCCAATTGAAGAAGCTAAGCAAAAAGGGGCGATGGCTCTATTCGGTGAAAAATATGGAGATGTGGTAAGAGTTGTTGATATGTCACCATTTTCTATTGAATTATGTGGTGGTATTCATGTTCAAAACACATCTGAAATTGGTTTGTTCAAAATAATTAGTGAATCTGGTACAGGTGCTGGTATACGCCGTATTGAAGCATTAACAGGTCAAGCAGCGTTCTTACACTTAGAAACAATCCAGCAACACTTTAATGACATTAAACAAGCTGTTAAAGTTAAATCAGATGAACAAGTACTTGAAAAAGTAGAGCATATGCAACAAGAAGAAAAAGCATTGAACAAACAATTAGAGCAACGTAATAAAGAAATTAATTCATTAAAAATGGGAGATATAAGCAATCAAGTTGAAGATTTAAATGGCCTCCCAGTTTTAGCAATTCAAATCGAAGTAGATAATGCAAAAGCAATACGTGAAGCAATGGATGATTTTAAATCTAAATTACAAGATACAATCATTATTTTAGCAAGCGATGTCGGTGGAAAAGTATCATTAATTGCCACTGTGCCTAAAGCTTTAACGGAAACTATTAAAGCTGGTGATATTATTAAAGAAATGGCACCAATCGTCGGAGGTAAAGGTGGCGGTCGCCCTGATATGGCTCAAGGTGGCGGTACACAACCTGAAAACATAACAGAATCATTACGTTCTATTAAAGATTATATTAAATCACTGTAAGTCTTGTGTATTGTAAGTTAAGATAAAGGTAAGAATTTTTACTATTATTTAAGGAGTGTTGATTATGGAAAACTTAGATAAAACTATGAAGTTTAATTACAATGAAGTTCCAAAAAAAGATGTTAAAACGGTTTTAAAAAATGTTTATGATACATTAGAAGAGCGCGGTTATAATCCTGTAAATCAAATCGTTGGTTACTTATTATCAGGTGACCCTGCTTATATACCGAGACATAATGAAGCAAGAAACCAAATCAGACACATTGATCGTGACGATATTATGGAAGAACTTGTCTCAAATTATTTAGAAGAAAAAACAGATAAATAATTATGTTGAAAAAGAAAATATTAGGCCTTGATGTAGGCAGTAAAACAGTAGGAATTGCGATAAGCGATTTAATGGGATGGACAGCCCAAGGTTTAGATACACTCCAAATTAATGAAAGCGAAAATCAATTAGGCATTGATCAGCTTGTACAAATAGTAAAAAAAGAGAACGTTGGAACGATCGTTATAGGCTTACCAAAAAATATGAATAATTCTATTGGATTTCGAGGCGAAGCTTCGTTACAATACAAGGAACAGCTTCAAGAAGCTCTTCCAACTGTAGAACTTATTATGTGGGATGAAAGATTAAGTACTATGGCTGCAGAGCGGTCATTACTTGAAGCCGATGTTTCTAGACAGAAAAGAAAAAAAGTAATTGATAAAATGGCCGCAGTGTTTATCTTGCAAGGTTATTTGGATTCAATTCAATAAAAAGGAGAAATTTAAGATGACTGAACATAACCAAGATGCAGAATTACAAATCAATAATGAAGAAGAGATGCTAACGCTATATGATGAAGAAGGTAACGAAGTACTTTATCGTAAAGTTTTAGAATTTTATCATCCAGAATTTAAAAAAGAATACGTAATCTTAGCAGAAGAAGGTGCAGAGTCAGACGACGATGATTTAATTGAATTAGTTCCAATGATTAATGAACCAGATGAAAATGGTGAAGGTGGTAAATTCTTGCCGGTTGAAACAGATGAAGAATGGAGCATGATTGAAGAAATTGTAAATACTGAAATGGACGATGATCATGATCACGATCACGAACATTAATTGATGCATCTAAAAACTACTTTCTCTAAAAGGAGAAAGTAGTTTCAGACTGTCGACAAAGTCCCGACTTTGTTGGCAGTTTTTTAATACACGCTTTCCGTGGGCACTGCCGATTCCTGTAATCTTTGGTTAGCGCAATTCTCACAGGAATCGGCATAAATTACTGCCAGTATTATACAAAGATTACTTGTTATCAAATCAATGAGACAAACAATTAAAGCAATAGAAACAAATATAGATTATGTACTGATTTTGTAACATGCTGACGCCCGGAGAAATAGTATGAGTGAGAGACTTCAGGCTCGAGCTATAACCCAAGCATGCACGGTCAAAATTGTAAAATTTTAAATATAAAAAGGTTTGGACGAATCAATGTTATCTCAGTCTCTTTAATTTAAAGAAAGTTAACATTAATTAGCGTTTCGTTGGGAATATACTTAAAATTCATTTTTAATTATGGTAAAATATATAAAGTTAAATTTATAGACACATATTGATGATCAACAATATGATTATCATCAAAAGATATTACATACTAATCAGTCTCAAAGAAAGACTGATTTATTTTTATGAGCTATGCTATGTATTTAAAAAAGGAAGTTATTGATGTGGATAAAAACCAAACATATTTATTAAATTTACACAAACAAACAGATAATGAGATAGAAAAATTAAGACCTTTCGCAGAAGAAAATCAAGTCCCAATTGTCGACAAATTATCATTAGATATGATTAAGCAGCTGATACGTGTCCATTGCCCTAAACATATCTTAGAAATTGGTACCGCAATCGGCTACAGTGCTATGCAATTTGCTTCGGTAAATGAACAAATACATGTTACTACAATTGAACGCGATGAGAAAATGCAACGACTGTCTAAACAACATGTGACTCAGTTTGGTTATGATGATCAAATAACACTTGTTCAAGGTGATGCGCTAGAGCAATTTGAAAATGTTAGTACACATAGTTATGATATGATATTTATTGATGCTGCTAAAGCACAATCTAAAAAGTTTTTTGAACTCTATAGCCCATTGTTAAACGAACAAGGAATGGTTATTACAGACAATGTTTTATACCATGGTTTTGTTGCTGATATTGATGTTGTAAGGTCACGTAATGTTAAACAAATGGTAAAAAAAGTTCAGCAATATAATGAGTGGTTAATGAATCATCCTGATTTTGTTACTAATTTTCTCAATATAGATGATGGCTTAGCAATCTCAATTAAAGGAGAATCAAAATGACAGAACTGTTAGTTACTCCAAAATCGATAAATCATATAACAACTTTGATAGCAAAAGGCGCTGATGCATTCGTTATCGGTGAACAGAAGTTTGGCTTAAGGTTAGCTGGAGAATTTAATATAGATGCGATGAGAGAGGCTGTATCATTAATACATGACCATGGGAAAAAAGCCTATGCAGCCGTAAATGGTATTTTTCATAATTATCATTTAAATGCCTTAGAAGACTACATCAATTTTTTACACGACATAAATGTCGACCGTATTATCTTCGGCGATCCAGCAGTAATTATGTATGTGAAGCAACAAAATAATCCAATTACTTTACATTGGGATGCTGAAGCTCTTGTTACTAATTATTTCCAATGCAACTATTGGGGAAATAAAGGCGCATCGCGTGCAGTTTTAGCACGTGAATTAAGCTTAGAAGAAATTATAAACATCAAACAACATAGTGAAGTAGAAATAGAAGTACAAGTTCATGGTATGACGTGTATGTTTCAATCAAAACGTATGTTATTAGGTAATTATTACACTTTCCAAGAACGTCAAATGAAAATTGAGCGCAATAACACTAATAATACATTGCTATTATATGATGATGAACGTGATAATAAATATCCTGTTTATGAAGATTACAATGGTACTCATATTATGTCACCTAATGATATCTGCTTAATAGAAGAGTTAGATGCGTTGTTAGAACATGGTATTGATGCCTTGAAAATTGATGGTGTGTTACAATCAGAAGAATATATCAATATATGCACAGCCCAATATAGAGAAGCTATTGATTTGTATAATGAAGATCCAGAAATGTATGAAGATGAAAAATTCATGCTTGTTGATCATATAGAAGCAATACAACCTGAACATCGCCCATTTGATGAAGGCTTCTTATATAAACAAACGGTATATTAGGAGGCTTAAACATGAAAACAACAGCTGAAATAGCATTACAGCAAACAACAATTAAAAAACCCGAATTACTTGCACCAGCTGGTAATTTAGAAAAGTTGAAAATTGCGGTACATTATGGTGCTGATGCAGTGTTTTTAGGTGGCCAAGAATATGGTTTGCGATCAAATGCTGATAATTTTACAATGGCAGAAATCAAAGAAGGTGTAGAATTCGCCCACAAATATGGAGCTAAAATTTACATTACAACTAATATCATTGCACATGATGAGAACATGGAAGGTTTAGACCAATATTTAATCGATTTAGAGGCTACAGGTGCTACTGGCATAATTGTAGCAGATCCGTTAATTATTGAAACTTGTAAACGAGTAGCACCAAAATTAGAAATACATTTATCTACTCAACAATCATTATCCAATTATAAAGCAGTAGAGTTTTGGAAAAATGAAGGTTTAGATAGAGTGGTGCTAGCTAGGGAAACAGGTGCCATGGAGATGCAAGAAATGAAAGATAAGGTTGATATTGAAATAGAAGCTTTTATTCATGGTGCGATGTGTATTGCATATTCCGGTCGTTGTACGTTAAGTAACCATATGACAGCTAGAGATTCAAATCGTGGAGGGTGTTGTCAAAGTTGTCGTTGGGATTATGATTTATTAGAGGTTGATACATCTGGAGAACTTGATTTGTTGTATGATAATGAACAGGTTACACCATTTGCTATGAGTCCCAAAGATTTAAAATTGATAGAATCAATACCCAACATGATGAATATCGGCGTAGATTCATTAAAAATAGAAGGCCGTATGAAATCAATGCATTACATAGCAACTGTGGTTTCAGTATATCGTAAAGTTATAGATGCTTATGCTGCAGATCCAGACAATTTTAAAATCCAGCCCGAATGGTTAATCGAATTAGATAAATGTGCTAATAGAGACACTGCACCAGCATTTTTTGAAGGCACTCCTGGATATGAAGAGCAGATGTTTGGTGATCAAGACCGTAAGAAAACAACATATGACTTTTGTGGTTTGGTACTTGATTATGATGTTAATAGTCAGATTGCAACTATTCAACAACGCAATTATTTTAAACCTGGTCAAGAAATAGAATTTTTCGGCCCTGAAATTGAAACCTTCAAACAAGTAGTGACACACATTTACGATGAAGAAGGTAATGAATTAGATGCAGCAAGACACCCATTGCAAATTATTCAAATAAAAGTAGATCGTCCTATTTATACGCACAACATGATGAGAAAGGAAATTCGCTGATGACAAGTACGACCATAATAGGTATTGCCGGTGGCTCAGGTTCTGGCAAAACCACAGTTACAAATGAAATTATGAAAAATTTAGAAGGTCATAGTGTTGCACTTTTAGCTCAAGACTATTATTATAAGGATCAATCCCATTTATCATTTGAAGAAAGATTAGAAACAAATTATGATCATCCTTTTGCGTTTGACAATGATTTGCTAATCGAGAATTTAATTGACTTGAGAAATGGTAAAACTGTAGAAGTGCCTACATATGATTATAAAAATCATACGAGAAGTAGCGAAACAATTGCATTTGCACCAAAAGATGTTATTATCGTAGAAGGTATATTTGCGCTGGAAAATAAAACATTAAGAGATTTAATGGATGTTAAAATTTATGTTGATACAGATGCAGACTTGCGTATATTAAGACGGTTATTGCGTGATACAGAAGAAAGAGGACGTACAATGGAATCTGTTGTTAACCAATATTTGAATGTTGTACGACCAATGCATAATCAATTTATTGAACCTACTAAAAAGTACGCAGATATAATTATTCCCGAAGGTGGAAGTAATAAAGTTGCAATCGACATTATGACTACAAAAATCCAGACTTTAGTTAGTAAACAATAGTATTATAAAGGTAAAGGAAGATGACATTATGGAAAATCAAAAGCAATATCCAATGACCCAAGAAGGTTATGACAAATTAGAAAATGAATTAGAAACATTAAAGACAGTTAAAAGACCAGAAGTAGTAGAAAAAATTAAAGTTGCACGTTCTTTTGGGGACTTATCTGAGAACTCAGAGTACGATGCAGCTAAAGATGAACAAGGTTTCATTGAACAAGATATTTTACGTATTGAAAATATGTTACGTAATGCTTTGATCATTGAAGATACAGGTGATAACAATCAAGTTCAAATTGGTAAAACAGTTACATTTGTAGAATTACCTGGTGATGAAGAAGAAAGTTACCAAATTGTAGGTTCAGCAGAAGCAGATGCATTTAACGGTAAAATCTCTAATGAATCACCAATGGCTAAAAGTTTAATTGGTAAAAAATTAGATGATGAAGTTCGTGTGGCATTACCTAATGGTGGCGAAATTAATGTTAAAATTGTAAATATTAAGTAAAAATAATGTAAAATTATAATAATACCCTGAAAACTTCACTGTTTTTAGGGTATTTTTGTGCAAAAAATGTAAAATTATATATGTACGGAATTGTTGTGATTTGTTAAATTGGTTTAGATAATAATTTAAAAAGAATTAGATTATTGTGCGACACTGTAATTATTAAACCTAAGAATATTAAACTATTAAATGGTTTTTGCTTTTTAATTGATATATCAATTAAATAGTAAACAAAATAGAAAGTAAATGATATAATACAAAGGTATGACTGTAATTATCTGATAATTATAATAACTCAAGGGGAGGGTTTATTATTGGAAACGAAAATTCTAAATGAACAAACTATTATTTATTATTTTCAAAATGAAAT
The DNA here is from genome assembly GCF_016890655.1 of Staphylococcus sp. GDY8P72P. Lineage (NCBI taxonomy): Bacteria > Bacillati > Bacillota > Bacilli > Caryophanales > Staphylococcaceae > Staphylococcus > Staphylococcus sp. GDY8P72P. The sequence goes on from NZ_JAFEQJ010000006.1 coordinate 51,994, forward strand.
AAATCCAGAAATTTTTCAACATGTACAAGTAGCGACAGAGTATATTAAGCAACAAGATATTCCAGCAATTTTAGAAGTTATTCCTTCATATCGTGCTATCATGCTTACAATTGATATAACGAAGGATAAACCACAAAACATTATCAATCAGTTGCAACTCGATACGTTAAATCTAAATAATACTGAAGTTAATCAGCCAAAAAGAATTATTAATATTCCAGTGTGTTATGGAGGGGATTATGGTCCTGATTTGGAAGAAGTGGCTGCCGTACATAACCTATCTACAACACAAGTGATTGATTTACATACTAAAGAAGACTATTTGATATACTTACTTGGCTTTATGCCAGGCTTTCCATTTTTAGGTGGTTTAAGTTCTCAATTGCATACACCAAGAAGATCAGAACCGCGTACACAAATTCCAGCAGGTTCTGTAGGGATAGCTAATAATCAAACAGGGTTGTATCCTAAATCTTCACCCGGAGGATGGCAAATCATAGGACAAACACCAATTGAAGTTTTTAATATCGAACGACAACCCATGTGCTTGTATCAGCCAGGTAATTATATTCATTTTTATAGTATAACTACTGAAGAGTTTCAGCACATTGTCGAACAACAAAGCGCAGGTAATTATAACTACGAAGGGTTGGTGACAATAACTGATGAGTATTAAAATATTAAAGTCTGGACTCTTTTCAACGATACAAGATTTAGGTAGGTTTGGATTTCAGGATCAAGGATTTTCTATAGCTGGTGCAATGGATGAATATGCGTTCACTTTAGGTCAAAAGTTAATTGGAAATGAAGGACCTGCTATTGAATGTACATTAATTGGACCAACGATCGAATTTATGAGTGATAATACTATTGTAATAACAGGGGGTTGTTTTGATGCTAAATTAAATGATGTGAAAATTGCACATCAGACTGTTGTTGCAGTAAAAAAAGGTGACGTGCTTTCTTGCAATCAAGTATTACGAGGTGCTAGAGGGTATATTCTATTCGGTCGACCTTTAGCAATATCACAAATAGCTGGAAGCTATTCAACGCATACTAGAAGTAATATTGGTGGTTATAAAGGGCGTAAATTGAAAAATAATGATGTCATTAACACAAAACAATGTAACCGCTATCAAGAACGTATAGGTTACTGCTATGCGGATGAAATCGTAAATTATGATGCGACGACAATACATATTGTAGAAGGACCACAATTCGAAGCATTTTCATCAACTGCGATTACAGATTTAGTAAGTACTGAATTTACTATTTCTGAAAATGCAGATCGTATGGGTTATCGTTTAAATGGTACAACCATTCAACCGCAACAATCAGCGGACATTATTTCTGAACCAGTAGCCTTGGGTAGTATTCAAGTTCCAAATGATGGTAATCCAATTATTTTATTAAATGATAAACAAACTGTAGGCGGTTATACCAAAATAGCTAATGTGTGTCAAAGTGATTTATCAATATTAGCGCACAAAAAACCTGGTGATAAATTAAATTTTCAATGGATTTCTATTAAAGAGGCTACTGACAAATTGATTGAACAAAAACAAAAATTTGCAGAAATACTAACATCTATTGATGAGCAACCACAATTTGATTTAACTCAAATGCGCAAAACTGCTACTAAAATCAATACATTATTAAAAGGGGAATAATAATGAAATTAGATCAAATAGAACAATTAATTAAACTTGTAAAAGAAAATGACGTTAAGAACTTCAAATATAAAGACCATTCCAGTGAAGTGGAAATCGACTTTACGTCACCACAACAAACAACAGGGACGCAGTATGCAACGATTGCTAATGAGGCGAATGACAACACTCAAGCAGCTACTCAAAATAATTCAACTGCAAGTCAAACAATTACAGCACCTATGGTTGGAACATTTTTCTTACAAGATGAAAAAGAACTTACTAATCCTTTAATACAAGTTGGTGACGAAGTTAAAAAAGGTGATGTCGTAGGTTATATAGAAGCTATGAAAGTTTTGAATGAAGTAACAAGTGAGGTAGAAGGTAAAATTTCAGAAATCACTGTCGAACATGGTGATAATGTAGAATACAATCAAGTTATTATCAAAGTGGATTAATTAACTTCTAGAAAAGGGGCATTTGTGATGCATCGATGTTTAGTCGCAAATAGAGGCGAAATTGCAGTACGCATTATTCGTGCATGTCGAGAATTAGGTATAGAAACAGTGGCAGTTTATGCTGTAGGAGATGAGCAAAGTTTACATGTTAGTCTCGCTGATCAAGCAGTATGTATTGGAGAAGCAAACGCTTTAGATAGTTATTTGAATCAAGATAGAATTATTAGTGCAGCACAAATTACTGAGTCGACTGCAATTCATCCAGGCTATGGTTTCTTATCTGAAAGTCCTTCATTTGCGGATAAAGTAGAACAAAATGGCTTATATTTTATAGGACCAACTAAAGAAACAATGGAGTTGATGGGGGATAAAATTACAGCAAGACAAACTGTTGACGCAGCTAAAGTCCCAATTATACCAGGATCTAAAGGCGCTGTAGAATCACTTTCAGAAGTTGAAACGATTGCCTCAGATATTGGTTACCCACTCGTGTTAAAAGCCGCAAGTGGTGGTGGCGGTAAAGGGATTAGGATTGTTAAATCTAGAGATATGTTAGAAAAGTCTTTTAAAGAAGCTAAAAGTGAAGGTAAAAAGTATTTTGATGACGATCGTATTTATGTAGAAGCATTTATTCCTGTTGCAAAGCATGTAGAAGTACAAATTGTGGGAGATGGGGAGCAAAATTATGTACATTTAGGCGAACGTGATTGTTCTGTACAAAGAAAAAATCAAAAATTAATTGAAGAATCACCATGTGCAGCATTAAGTGATAAACGACGCCAACAAATATGTAATGATGCAGTAGCTGTGGCGCGAGCAGCTAATTATCGAAGTGCTGGTACAATAGAATTCTTGGTAACAGCAGATGATTATTATTTCATTGAAATGAATGCCAGAATTCAGGTTGAACATACAGTTACTGAAATGCGTACCGACACTGATTTGTTACAAACACAACTATATTTAATGCAATATAATAAATTGCCGTTCACTCAAGAAGATATTCGATTTAGTGGTCATGTAATAGAGGCACGTATTAATGCCGAAAATCCTGAACAAGGATTTCAACCTTCACCAGGGACAGTACAAGCATTACATTTACCTCAAGGCTTTAATGTGCGTGTAGATTCTTTACTTTATCAAGGTTATACTGTATCACCGCATTATGATTCTTTAGTAGCCAAAGTTATTATAAAAGCCGATAACAGATCATTGGCGATATCTAAACTTAAAGTTACATTAGATGAAATGGTAATAGATGGTTTTACTACAACAGCAGATTTTTTATATGCAGTTTTATCTTATCCTACATATGCGAATGGAAATGCTGAAGACGTTGATATTAAGTTTTTAGATAGACACCAAATTATAGGAGGTAGAAATTCATGAAAGTAGATTTAAATTGTGATTTAGGGGAATCATTTGGTAATTATACAATAGGTAATGACAATAATATTATACCAGTTATTACTTCAGCTAATATTGCTTGTGGTTTTCATGCAGGTGATGAAAATGTTATGTATCAAACGATTAAACTAGCAAAAGAAAATAATATAGGTATAGGAGCGCATCCGGGTTTACCAGATTTACAAGGATTTGGTAGACGTAATATGGATTTATCACCTTCAGAAATCTATAATTTAGTAGTTTATCAATTAGGTGCTTTATCTGCATTTTGCCAAACGCAGAATGTTAAATTGAACCATGTTAAACCTCATGGTGCGTTGTACCAAATGGGGGCAAGAGATAGTGAAATTGCGCAAGCCATTGCACAAGCTGTATATGATGTAGATAATACGTTAATCTTTGTTGGGTTATCAAATACATTATTAATTTCAGAAGCTCAAAAAATTGGTTTACAAACTGCTTCTGAAGTCTTTGCTGATCGCCGTTATGAGGAAAGTGGTCAACTTGTAAGTCGAAAAGAAAGTGATGCACTCATAACAGATACAAATGAAGCAATTGAACAAGTATTAAATATGGTGAAAAATCAAAAGGTAATTGCTAAAACTGGTAAGGAAATAGATATCCAAGCAGATACCATTTGTGTACATGGTGATGGTCAGAATGCTTTAGATTTTGTTACGCAAATCCGAGAAAAGTTATCAAATGAAGGTATTTTGATAACTAAATTAGGGGGATAATTTATGGGAGAAAAATTAAAAAATGGTGAAACTGATGGTCAATTTACAAAAAATCATAAAAGACTGTTATTAGGTTCAGTCTTTTTAATGGCGACATCAGCTATTGGACCAGCCTTTCTAACACAAACTGCAGTATTTACTGCACAATTTGCTGCTAGTTTTGCTTTTGCCATTTTATTGTCGATATTAATTGATATCGGAGCACAAATTAACATTTGGCGAGTACTTATAGTAACTGGAAAAAGGGGTCAAGAGGTAGCTAATGATATATTCAGTGGACTAGGCACATTTATATCCATTTTAATTGCCATAGGTGGGTTAGCATTTAATATAGGTAATATTGCTGGTGCTGGTTTAGGACTAAACGCCATTTTTGGCTTAGATGTTAAGGTTGGAGCTGCAATTACTGCAATATTATCTATTACTATTTTCCTAAGTCGTAGTGGCCAAAAAATTATGGATGTAGTCACGATGTTTTTAGGTGTGCTTATGATAATTGTAGTGGCAATCGTAATGGTTAAAGCCAATCCACCTTATGGAGATGCATTAACGCATATGGTTGTACCTGAAAATCCAATGGCATTAGTGTTACCGATTATTACACTGGTAGGAGGTACTGTAGGTGGTTACATTACTTTCGCTGGAGCACATAGAATATTAGATTCTGGTATTAAAGGAAAAGCCTTTTTACCGTTTGTGAACAAAGCTGCAGTGGCCGGTATCTTAACTACTGGAGTACTAAGAACACTTCTATTTTTAGGTGTATTAGGTGTGGTTGTTACTGGTGTAACGCTTAGTTCAGAAAATCCGCCCGCTTCAGTTTTTGAACACGTGCTAGGGCCAATAGGGAAAAATATTTTTGGTGTAGTATTGTTTGCTGCAGCCATGTCATCAGTTATTGGTTCAGCGTATACGAGTTCAACATTTTTAAAAACTTTACACAAATCATTATATACAAAGAGTAATTTAATGGTTATTCTATTTATTGTTGTATCAACTATTATTTTCCTATTCTTAGGTAAGCCAGTAACATTATTAATTGTTGCAGGCGCGTTAAATGGTTTAATTTTACCAATTACACTCGGTACAATTTTAATTGCGAGTAAGCGTAAATCAATTGTTGGTGATTATAAACACCCTACGTGGATGCTTGTTTTCGGTATTATCGCAGTTATTGTAACGGTGGTAACAGGTATTTACTCATTACAAAGTTTAAGCACGCTGTTTGAAATGTAAAGTTAGGATCAATATATGTATAAGCGTAAATTCAACACCGACTATTTGTTGAATTTACGCTTTTCTTATTTACACCATTACTAAAATGATAATAGTACATAAATATTATCTATAGCCGATTAAATGAAAATAACTTGTTGGCAGTTTTTTGTGTACACTTTCCGCAGCCACTGACTTAGCCTGTAGTTTTTGCTAGTGGTCTTCCCGTAGGAGTCGCTTCAATTCACTGCTAATGTTAAACTGAAAAATTATAATATATAAATTAAACAAAGGCGGTGTTTATCATATTAAATAAATCAACTGACAAAATAAAAGATGTTTAGCTTATTAGTTGATGGGTATTAACTAGTAGACAATAATTTTATACTTTCATTTTGTGCGAACGTCATTCAAAATACAGAATGGCGTTTTTATTTGCTATTATTAAATTGCAATAAAATATTAGGATATACGTATATATTTGCAGTGTATTACTTGGAGATTATGTATTTCAAATCTTTGTATCGAGCATTCAAATGAAATGTGATAAAATAGCAAAGGCTATGAATTTACAATGAGGTGACTTATAATGATAGGTATAATTGGCGCAATGGAAGAAGAAGTTGCGATATTAAAAAATAACTTAGTGAACTTAAGTGAGATAACTGTAGGTCACGTGAAATTTTATAAAGGTTTATTAAACAATAAGGAAGTAGTTTTGTCTCAAAGTGGTATAGGTAAAGTGAACGTTGCAATTTCTACTACTTTATTGATTGAAAAGTTTCATCCGGACATGATTATCAATACTGGTTCAGCTGGAGCATTAGATGAACATTTATCAGTAGGTGATGTTGTAGTTAGTAGTGATGTTGCATATCATGATGCAGATGCAACTGCTTTTGGTTACGAGTTTGGACAAATTCCACAAATGCCATTAACGTTTACTGCTGATGACAGGCTGTTGACACTTGCAGAGAATGCTATTAACGCTATTCAACATACTGCTAAGACCGGATTAATAGTTAGTGGTGATAGTTTTATTGGTTCTACTACACAAAAACAAAAAATAAAACAACAATTTCCAGAAGCGTTGGCTGTAGAAATGGAAGCCACAGCAATTGCTCAAACTTGTTATCAATTTAACGTACCTTTCATTATTACACGTGCTATATCAGATTTAGCAAATGGTGATGCAGGTATTTCATTTGATGAATTTTTAAAAACTGCTGCTGTATCGTCAAGTAATATGGTAGAATGTTTGATTAAATCAATTTAATAATAAAGGTGAATTTAATTATGGGGATATTTAAAAAGTATTTTATGCCAAACGAATATGTAAAATCAATTTTTCAAATTGATATTGCAAAATTAGCTGAAAGTGGCGTAAAAGGTATTATAACTGACTTAGATAATACACTAGTAGGTTGGGATGTTGAAGAACCAACTGAAGAGGTAAAGGCATGGTTTCAAAAAGCAAAAAAGCATGGTATCACGGTAACAATCGTATCTAACAATAATGAACGTCGTGTAGCTGAATTTGCCAAACCATTAGAAGTAGACTGTATTTTTAAAGCTCGTAAACCAAGAGGTAAAGCATTTAATCGTGCTACTAAACAAATGGCATTACAACCAGATGAAGTTGTAGTGATTGGTGATCAAATGTTGACTGATGTATTCGGAGGCAAACGACGTGGCTTATTTACAATAATGGTAGTACCTGTTAAACAAACAGATGGATTTGTAACTAAATTTAACCGCATTATTGAACGTAGATTATTACAACATTTCAGAAAAAAAGGATACATTACATGGGAGGAAAATTGATTGAGTGAATTAGACGAACTTAAATGTATAGGTTGTGGCGCACCATTGCAATCTGACAATCCAGAAGCGGCAGGCTATGTCCCAGAACATAATTTATTTCGAGAAGATGTTATTTGTAAACGTTGTTTCCGATTGAAAAATTATAACGAAGTGCAAGATGTCGGTATGAATAGTGATGATTTCCTAAACTTATTAAATGGCTTAGCAGATAAAAAAGGCATTATTGTTAATGTTGTCGATGTTTTTGATTTTGAAGGTTCATTTATCAATGCGCTAAAACGCATTGTTGGTAATAAAAAAGTTATACTAGTAGCAAACAAATTAGATTTATTACCTAAACAAATTAATAAGCGTCGAGTGACAGAATGGTTAAAGAAAACAGCACGAAAATATGGACTTGAAGCGGAAAAAGTTGTTCTAATATCGGCTGAGAAAGGCTGGGGTATTGACGATTTAATGCAGGCTATTGAGTCACATCGTAATCAACAAGATGTTTATATCGTGGGCACTACAAATGTAGGTAAATCTACATTGATAAATAAATTAATTGAACAAAGTGTCGGTGAAAAGGATACAGTAACAACATCTCGTTTCCCAGGTACAACGCTTGATATGATTGATATACCACTGGATGAAACTTCATTTATGTTTGATACGCCAGGTATTATACAAGAACATCAAATGACACATTTTGTTAGTGATAAAGAATTAAAAACAATAATGCCTAAAAATGAAGTAAAACAACGTGTTTATCAATTAAATGAAGGACAAACACTATTTTTTGGTGGGTTGGCACGTATTGACTATGTTGTTGGTGGTAAACGACCATTAATTTGTTATTTTTCCAATAATTTAAAAATCCATAGAACTAAAACAGAAAAGGCGAACGACTTATGGAGAAATCAACTAGGTTCAGTACTAACACCACCAAGTGATCCGACACAATTTGATTTGGATAATGTTAAAGCCGTTAGATTAGAAACTGGTAAAGAAAAACGTGATGTAATGATTGCTGGTCTAGGTTTTATTACTATAGATGCTGGTGCTAAAGTTATTGTGAGAGTACCTAAAAATGTAGATGTGATATTAAGAAATTCAATAATGTAAGGTGTGATTAACATTGAAGTTTGCAGTAATTGGAAGTCCTATCGAACACTCATTATCACCTGTAATGCATAATGCCAATTTTAAGGCGGTTGGTGATCAACACACTTACGATGCATTACGCATTGATCCTCAGCACTTTCATTCAATCAAAGAAATAATTAAGGAACAGGGTTTAGATGGCTTTAATGTTACAATTCCGCATAAAGAAAGTATTCTTCCTTATTTAGATGAAATTGATGAACAAGCCGAAACGGTGGGTGCAGTTAATACCGTGTTAATCCAAGACGATAAATGGATTGGCTATAATACAGATGGTATCGGTTATGTAAAATCTTTAAAAGAGGTTTATCCCGATTTAGAAAATGCATATATTTTAATTTTAGGGGCAGGTGGCGCAAGTAAAGGCATTACAAATGAATTAATAAAATACGTCAATCCTAAAATTACAGTTGCTAATAGAACATTATCCCGCTTTGATCATTGGAATTTAGATGTCAATACTGCCTCATTAGTAGATGTTGAACCAGTGTTGTCAGAGTTTGATATAATTATCAATACAACACCTGCAGGTATGGATGATAATTTAGAATTACCTATTCATTTAGATTATTTATCACCACAAACACTTGTGAGTGATATTGTTTATGTGCCGTTTAAAACGCCTATTCTAGCTGCTGCCGAACAAAAAGGAAACCCAATTCATAATGGTTTAGATATGTTTGTGTATCAAGGAGCAGAAAGCTACAAAATATGGACACAACAACAACCAAATTATGATGTTATGAGAAGTACAGTACTAAATTATTTATAAAGGAGCATATCTATGCTAACTGGAAAACAAAAAAGATTTTTAAGAAGTAAAGCACATAATATTGATCCAACGTTTCAAATTGGTAAAGCAGGTGTTAACGACAATATGGTCGCACAAATTGCTGAACTGTTAGAAAAACGTGAATTAATAAAAGTTCATATTTTACAAAATAACTTTGAAGATAAAAATGATTTAGCACAAGAGCTTAGTGATGCTACAGGTAGCCAAATTGTCCAAGTCATTGGGTCTATGATTGTTCTTTATAAAGAATCTGAAGAAAACAAGCAAATCAATCTACCATAATGACACAATCAATTGTGATTTATGGTGGACAATTTAACCCAATTCATCTTGGTCATATGATAGTTGCTAGCGAAGTGTATGCACATATTAAACCTGCTAAATTTTATTTTATTCCTAGTTTTATGTCTCCATTAAAAAGCCATAATGACTATTTAGATGCATCATTGCGAACAAAAATGATTAAACTTGCCATCGAAGACTTAGGTTTTGGTGAAATTTGTTATGATGAAATAGAACGTCAAGGTCAAAGTTATACTTACGATACTATTATGGAAATTAAAAAGAACCATCCGTTAAGTAAACTTTATGTAGTAATTGGCACAGATCAATACGAACAACTAAATAAATGGTATAAAATAGATGAATTAAAATTATATATAACCTTTATTATTGTAAATAGAGATACATCAACACAAGAAGTCGCGTCTGACATGGTTGCACTAAATATCCCACGTGTAGATATTAGTTCAACCATGATTAGAAACCGCGTCAAAGATAACCAGTCAATTAAAATGCTAGTATCTAATAGTGTTGAGCGTTTTATCAGAGGGGAAGGATTATATGAAAATTGAACAAGCAGTTGCATTAATTAAAGACAAATTACCAGAAAAACGAGTGACTCATTCACTCAATGTTGCTGAGACAGCTGTAAAATTAGCTGAAATTTATGATGGCGATGCCCAAAAAGCTGAGCTTGCCGGAGTATTACATGATTATTGTAAGTATGATGATTTAGGTACAATGTATCAAATTGTCACATCACGTGGTTTAGATAGTAATTTATTAAGCTATGGTGTTGAAATTTTACATGGCCCTGTAGCAGCTTTAATCATGCAAGAAACATTTGGTATAGACGACGAAGAAGTGCTACTAGCTATTAAAAATCACACAACTGGCAGAGCTCAGATGACTAAAACAGAAAAATTAGTATTTATTGCTGATTATATCGAACCAGGTAGACAGACCCCAGGCGTTGAAGAAATTAGAGAATTAGCATACAATCAAGGTAGCTTAGATAAAACCATTTATGAAATTTCTAAGCGTACAGTGTTATATTTAATCAGTAAAGATATTAATGTTTATGACGCTACCATTGCATGCTTGAATTATTACAATTATAGTGACGAAAGAGTAAAGGATGATTAAATGAATTCAGATCAATTATTAAACATTGCTGTCGAAGCAACAGAAAACAAAAAAGCAGAAGATATTATTTCAATTAACATGAAAGAAATTAGTGATATGACTGATTATTTCGTAGTCTGCCACGGAAATAATGAAAGACAAGTGCAATCAATAGCTAAAGCCGTTAAAGATAGCGCACAAGAAGCTGAAATTGAAGTGAAACGCATGGAGGGCTATAACGAAGTAAGATGGGTCCTTATCGATTTAGCAGATGTTGTTGTTCATATTTTCCATAAAGATGAGCGTGATTATTATAATGTTGAGAAATTGTATCGAGATGCTCCTATCGAAACGTACAGACAGGCTGTTTATTAATTATGGTCCAATACGAGGAATTGAGTTTATTTTATGATCAATTAACATTTGATCAACCCTATGAGTCTTGGCTAGCAATAGTCAATCAATTTTCTAATGATAAGCAATCAATTCTAGATATTGGTTGTGGAACGGGTAGTTTAACAAGCTTATTAACTGAATTTGATCAAGTCACTGGTATGGATTTGAGTATCGATATGTTAAGTTTAGCCTCATCAAAATCACAAAGTGTAAATTGGATAGAAGGTGATATGACCGATTTTAATTTAAATCAGTCATTCAGCGTCATTTCAATATTTTGTGACTCATTAAATTATTTAACTAGTAAGGCAGAAGTCCAATCTACTTTTGAACACGTTTATCAACATTTATCACCTGATGGTGTGTTTATGTTTGACGTTCATACCATTTATAAAATGCAAACGCTTTTCAATAACCAAAGTTATATTAATGAAACAGCAGATGTGTTTTTAGGATGGGACGCAGTAGTAGGAGAAGAACCTTACAGTGTATGGCATGATATGACGTTTTTTGTGAGCCAAGCAAATGGCGTTTATAAGAGGTTTGATGAATCACATTATCAACGTTCTTTTGAAGAAGCTGAATATCGACATTTATTACAAGCTGCAGGCTTCACAAATATATCGACATTCGTAGATTTTGATACAACGAATCACAGTGAAGAAGGCTACAGACTATTTTTCATTGTTCGTAAATAAAGTAAAATCACTCCTTTGTACGTGTATTGTATAAAGGAGTGATTTTATATGTTAAAACGATTTGAACAACTGAAGTTGTGGATTATCGATAGAATAATTTATGTCGTAGGTGCATTTTTATTATGTTTTTTTATTGGTGTGTTGTTAGTTAAAGTATATTCCACACCATCGCAATCAAAAGAAGTTGTTCATCCTTCGCATATTAATGATAAGGCTAAAGAAGTTAAGTCAAATTCTGCTGTCTCTAATTCAAAAGGAAATGAGTTTATTTATGTTGATATAAAAGGATCCGTTGAAAAGCCTAATGTCTATAAAATGAGATCTTCTGATAGAGTAAAGCAGTTATTAGAAAAAGCAGTGCCGACAACGGATGCTGATTTGAATCAAATTAACCTTGCCGAAAAATTAATAGATCAAAAATTAATCATTATTCCTCGAAAAGGGGAAATAACAACAAATATAGCTACACAGTTTAAGACAGATAAAAGCAATCAACAACAAGTAAATCTCAATACTGCAACCGAAGAAGAATTGAAAAATGTCAATGGTATTGGACCGGCTAAAGCACAAGCTATTATTGAATATCGAACTAATAATGGTCCTTTTGAGAGTGTTGAACAATTAAAAGAAATCAGAGGCATTGGTGACAAAACATTCGAAAGATTACAAAGCGAATTTACCGTTTAATAATGTTGCATAATTAAGGTATACAAATTAATCTATAATTAATGATAAATTATACATATAAATTGGAGGCGCTCAAATAATGGAACGAATCAAATGGGAAGAGTATTTCATGGCACAAAGTCAATTATTAGCATTACGTTCTACGTGCGAAAGATTATCGGTAGGTGCAACAATTGTTAAAGATAATAGAATTATTGCAGGTGGCTATAATGGTTCTGTGGCAGGGGAAGTACATTGCATTGATGAAGGATGCTTAATAGAAGATGGTCATTGTATTAGAACAATTCATGCTGAAATGAATGCTTTGTTGCAATGTGCCAAACAAGGTGTGTCGTCAGCAGGAGCAACTATTTATGTCACACATTTTCCTTGTCTCAATTGTACAAAATCAATTATTCAAGCTGGCATCACAACAATTTATTATGCTGAAGATTATCATAATCATCATTACGCTATACAACTTCTTGAACAAGAGGGTATTGAGTATAAAAAAATACCATTTAATCAACAACATGTGGCTCAATACTTATTGAATAACTAATTTTATGCTTTATGTTGCCGTTAGTTTTTTAATAGGTATAATGTGGCTACATATTAAAAGCTTAGCGATATTTCTTTTTCTATTGTCTCTATTTATACTCTATCGAAAAAAGCAACATCTTTTTGTATATATTGTTGTACTAATAATGCCCATTATTAGTGCAACTTATTATACTTCTTATCTCCATAATAATAACCTCGAAACACAAACACTTTTAGCACACCCAGAAATCAAACAACATGGAACTTTCATTTCCTTTAAATCACATCATAATCATAAAGTAGTTGGAACAATACAACTTAATAATCAACATTTTTCATTTCATCATTACAATTACGGTCAACAAAAGCAGCAGAAAATAGATTTAACGCACTTCAACTGCCATATTAAAGGATATTTTCATACTAGCAAAGCTAACGATGTAGTTGTTATAGTCAAACAAATTGACGTTAAATCATGCCATAAAGATACTACCAAACTGCCTAACATTTTTAACACGCATAAAAACTTTATTTATAATCAAATGGAAAAGTATGGTGGAAAAGAGTATGGTCGTGTTTTAGCACTACTTTTTGGAGATGTACATTTATTATCAGTAGACCAACTTGAAGATGTTAAAAGAATAGGAATTTACCATTTGCTAGCAGTCAGTGGTTCTCATATTGTTAGCATTATAATTATCATTCAAATGACATGTACAGCGTTGCGCATACCTATACCTGTTATAAAGTGTTTATTATGTATTGCATTACCGTGCTATGCCTTTTATGTTGATTTCGTACCAAGCGCATTACGTGCAATTATATCAGCTTTATTAATTATACTGCTGCCTCGAAAAATACTACAACATCCTATTGATATTTTAGCAACTACCTTTTTAATTGTTTTATTATTATTTCCCGCATATATTTACGATATAGGATTTCAATTCTCATTTTTAATTACATTATTTATATTACTTGGTAAGCCACTAATAGCTAAAGATTATCCATTACGTACATTTTGGCATCTTAATATTATTACGTTTTTAGGAGCTTTTATCATTAGTGCTGTGCATTTTAATGAAATTCAATGGGTGGGGTTAATTGCCAACTTATTTTTTATTCCATTTTATACATTTCTATTATTTCCATTAGCAATAGTATGTTTTTTATTAAGTCATATTACGCATGCATTATATTTAATTAAACATATTATGCAATTGTTCTTTTGGTTACATGATTTACTAGTAAATTTATTGTTGCCATTAAGTCATTGGCAATGGTATATTCCGAAATTAACTCATATTGAATTAGTATTTGTGTTTATTAGTGTCTTAACAATTTTTATGTTTTATGTAATGAAATGGTATCTCAAATGTGCTATTGTCTGTTTGAGTTTGACATTAATTATAGCGCTACTCCCATTTGACCATCTAGCTAGGTTTACATTATTTGATGTTGGTAATGGAGATGCCATGCTTTTTGAAACACCACAGCATCGTACTGTAATGATTGATACCGGTGGAAAGTTGATGCCATCAAATAAAGATTATCGTGGCAGTATAACTAAATATAAAATATTACCGGCTTTAAAACAAAGAAATATTCATCAGTTAGACTATTTAATTATTACGCATCCTCATTTAGATCATATGGGTGAATTTAAATATTTAGCCTCTATGGTAAAAATAAAATCACTTATTATCAATCCTTCTTCATATCAGTCAGTACAATATAGCAATATATTTACAATCGCTAAACTTCATAATATTTCAATTATAGATAGCACGACAATTACACATATAGATTTGGATGAATGTAGCATACAATTATTAGATGCAGCTATTATAACTTCGGATGATAAAAATGAACATTCTATTATTACGTTGATAAACTATAAACAGTATCAATTGCTCTTAATGGCAGATGCTACAATTCGCAATGAACAATTATTATTACAACGTTATAACTTAAAAAATATCGATGTATTAAAAGTTGGTCACCATGGTAGTATAACTAGTAGTAGTGGTGAATTTATAGCGTCCATAAAACCTAAAATTAGCGTTATATCGGCAAGTAAGAATAATAGATACCAATTTCCAGCATCACAAGTAGTATCAAGGCTTGCCAAGTCATCTGACAAGATTTATAATACCGCGCAACACGGTGCAATTACTATTGTGTTTGACGCACAAATGAAAACTTCTGTGGAAAAATCATAGTGATATATAGAGAGTCGGATATACAAATGCTATAATAAATATTGTTTGTCGTTTTGAAAGGATGCTAAGAATGAGCGAAAATATTATTACAATTTATGGCGAAGTACCTGAATTGATAGAGAAAAAAACGAATGAAATTGTAGCTGATTATTTAGAAATGCCGAAAGATGAATTCAATTTCGTGAAATTTAATTTATATGAAACGGATTTGTCGACAATAATTGAGGAATCATTAACTTTACCGTTTCTTTCGGATAAAAAGGTAGTGTTAGTACAAAACGCGTATGTTTTTACTGGAGAAAAAGCACCTAAAGATGTTAATCATAATACAACACAACTACTTGAATTTATTGAAAAATATGACGGTGAGACGCTTATTATTTTTGAGGTTTATCATTCGAAATTGGATGAGCGAAAAAAATTAGTGAAAAAATTAAAAGAGCAGACTCAATTGAAAAAAATAGAACAAATGTCTGAAGAAGAAATAAAACAATGGATTAAACAAACGCTTAATCAAAATTACAAAGATATTAAACAAGATGCATTAAACTTATTTATTGAGCTTACTGGTGTGAATTTTAATATAGTAAAACAAGAATTAGGTAAATTAGAATTGTTTTTAGGAGATAGGCCTACAATTAATAAACAGGATGTATTACAAATTGTAAATAGAAGCTTAGAACAAAATGTGTTTTTGTTAACAGAATATATCCAACAAAACAAGAAGACTAAAGCTGTTCAGTTAGTAAAAGATCTAATTGTAATGAAAGAAGAACCTATTAAACTATTAGCCTTAATTACAAGTAATTATCGCTTATATTATCAAAGTAAAATATTAAGTCAAAAAGGTTATAGTGGACAACAAATTGCTAAAACAATAAATGTACATCCATACCGAGTAAAACTGGCATTGAATCATGCGCGTCAGTACAGTATCGATCAATTATTAAATATTGTAGATAGTTGTGCAGAAACAGATTATAAATTGAAATCATCATATATGGATAAGCAGTTAATTCTAGAATTGTTTATTTTGTCATTATAAATAAAAAAAAGTTCAAGCAAAGGCTTGAACTTTTTTATTATTTAGCAGCTGTCATTAATGATGATTTAATACGGTCAGCTTTGTTTGAGTGGATTAAGTTGCGTTGTGCAGCTTTATCTACTTTTTTTACAGCTAAACTTACTAATTCAGCTTTGTTATCAGCATTATTGTTGATTGCTGATTTAGCTTTTTTTACAGCTGAACGCATTTCAGTTTTTTGTGAATTATTACGATCTTCAGCAACTTGTGTAGTATTAACACGTTTGATTGCAGATTTGATGTTTGCCATGTGTGTCACCTCCTAAAAGTGATCTTCGCTATCAAAATTAATTTTGATTACAACAAAAGATATTTTATCAAATCAATGCGCTTTCTGCAATCATTTATTTAAGCTAGATTGCATGATTACTTAATTTGAAAATAATATTTGGCATGTTGTCCGAATATCTTTATAATGAATATGTTACAGATAAAGTCGAAAAAAGTATATAGCTTTTGATAAGTTTGCAATAATAGATTAAAAACGTTATTATATCAAAGATATGTTACATATTTACGGGCTAGAATTATGAAAGTGAGACTGATAAAACATGGATAAACAAGAACGATTGAATAGACGACAATATATACGAAACTTTTCAATTATTGCACATATAGACCATGGGAAATCTACATTAGCTGACAGAATACTTGAAAACACTAAATCCGTGGAAACACGTGATATGCAACATCAGTTATTAGATTCTATGGATTTAGAACGAGAACGTGGAATAACAATTAAATTAAATGCTGTACGCCTAAAATATGAGGCTAAAGACGGTGAAGTATATACATTTCATTTAATAGATACACCGGGGCATGTCGACTTTACTTATGAAGTGTCTAGATCTCTAGCGGCATGTGAAGGTGCTATTCTTGTCGTAGATTCAGCACAAGGTATCGAAGCACAAACATTAGCTAATGTTTACTTAGCACTCGATAATGATTTGGAATTATTACCTGTAGTTAATAAAATTGATTTACCTGCAGCTGAACCAGAACGTGTAAAACAAGAATTAGAAGACGTTATTGGTATAGATCAATCAGATGTAGTCTTAGCAAGTGCCAAATCAAATATTGGTATCGAAGAAATTTTGGAACAAATTGTCGAAACAGTGCCGCCGCCAGAAGGTGATCCAGAAGCACCGTTGAAGGCTTTGATATTTGATTCTGAATACGATCCTTATAGAGGTGTTGTTTCTTCTATACGTATAGTAGAAGGCGTAGTTAAGCCTGGTGACCGTATTAAAATGATGGCTACAGGAAAAACATTTGAAGTGTCTGAAGTAGGTATCAATACTCCTAAACAACTACCTATAGACGAGTTAACAGTAGGTGATGTTGGTTATATTATTGCGAGTATTAAAAATGTCGACGATTCTCGTGTAGGTGATACGATAACGCATGCAGAACGTCCAGCCGATAATCCTTTACAAGGTTATAAAAAGATGAACCCGATGGTCTATTGTGGTTTATTCCCGATTGATAATAAAAACTACAATGATTTAAGAGAAGCATTAGAAAAACTACAACTGAATGATGCATCACTTGAATTTGAGCCGGAATCATCACAAGCATTAGGCTTTGGCTATCGTACAGGATTTTTAGGGATGTTACATATGGAAATTATTCAAGAACGAATTGAACGTGAATTCGGTATTGAATTAATTGCTACTGCACCTTCTGTTATATATCAATGTATTTTGAAAAACGGAGAAGAAGTGACAGTAGATAATCCAGCGCAAATGCCTGAAAGAGATCAAATTGATACAGTCTATGAACCTTTTGTTAAAGCGACAATGATGGTGCCGAATGACTATGTAGGTTCAGTAATGGAATTATGTCAACGTAAACGTGGCCAATTCGTTAATATGGATTATTTAGATGATATTCGTGTGAATATAGTATACGAAATTCCATTAGCAGAAGTAGTGTTTGATTTCTTTGATCAACTTAAATCAAATACAAAAGGTTATGCTTCTTTTGACTATGAGTTTATAGACAATAAAGAGAGTGACCTAGTGAAAATGGATATCTTGCTTAATGGAGAAAAAGTTGATGCTTTAAGCTTTATTGTGCATAAAGATTTCGCCTATGAACGTGGTAAGGCATTAGTTGAAAAACTAAAAACTTTAATCCCACGTCAACAATTCGAAGTTCCAGTACAAGCTGCAATAGGTCAAAAAATTGTTGCCAGAACTAATATTAAATCTATGGGTAAAAATGTTTTATCTAAATGTTACGGTGGAGATATCAGTCGTAAACGTAAATTGTTAGAAAAACAAAAAGCCGGTAAAGCTAAAATGAAAGCTGTTGGTAATGTTGAAATACCTCAAGACGCGTTCTTAGCAGTGTTGAAAATGGATGAAGATTAACAATAATTATTTGGGGTTTAAATCAATTGATTTATGCCCCAAATTTTATTGTGCCTTGAAAGAGAAAGTGAGGTAATAAATATGGAAGTAAAGAGTGCATATATCCATATACCTTTTTGTGTAAAGATTTGTACTTATTGTGACTTTAATAAATACTTTATACAAAACCAACCAGTGGACCAGTATTTGGATTGCTTAATTAAAGAGATGTCTACGAGCAAACAACGACAATTGAAAACGATGTTTGTAGGTGGCGGTACACCAACAGCATTAAATGTAAAACAATTAGAGAGATTACTAATTGCTATCAACGAAACATTTGATATTGAAACAGAATATAGTTTCGAAGCAAATCCAGATGAATTGACAATGGAAAAACTGCAGTTATTAAAAAAATATGGTGTGAACCGACTGTCGATGGGTGTACAAACTTTCAACCCTGATTTATTAGCAATATTAGGACGAACACATGGTACAGAAGACATATATCAAGCAGTACGTAATGCACGAGAAATTGGTATTGAATCTATAAGCTTGGATTTAATGTATCATTTACCTCAACAAACATTGGCTGACTTCCAAGAAAGTTTAGATTTAGCACTTAATTTGGATATAGATCATATCTCAAGTTATGGACTAATATTAGAACCCAAAACACAGTTTTATAACATGTATCGTAAAGGCAAACTAAAGTTACCGAATGAAGATATAGGTGAAGAAATGTATACGCACTTAATTCAACGCATGAAACATTCTGATTTACAGCAGTATGAACTTTCTAATTTCGGAAAACAAGGACATGAATCTGAACATAATAAAGTATATTGGAAAAATGAAGGCTATTATGGATTCGGTGCAGGTGCCAGTGGGTACGTAGATGGAGAACGTTATACTAATGTGAATCCAGTTAATCACTATATTAAAAAAATAGAAAATAATGAACGCCCTTTATTACATTCTTCGTGGCCAACTAAAACAGAACAAATGGAAGAAGAAATGTTTCTTGGTTTAAGGATGAACAAAGGCGTTAATAAATTTCATTTTAAACATAAATTTGACGTTGAAATAGATGAAATTTTTGGTCAAACGTTAACTTCATTGGTTGACCAACAACTTTTATCATATTATGACGGTAACTATGCACTGACAGAGCGGGGCAAAGTGATTGGCAATGAGGTTTTTGAAGCCTTTTTATTGAACGTGTAAAATTATAAAAATTTTCAAGGCTTTAACATTGACTTACTTTGACCAATTTGATAAATTATAATTAGCACTTGAAACAAATGAGTGCTAATGAGGTGAAAACATGATAACTCATAGACAATTGAGCATATTAAATGCCATTGTTGAAGATTATGTCGATTTAGATCAACCTATTGGCTCTAAAGCTTTAATAGAGCGACATAATTTGAATGTAAGCCCAGCTACTATTAGAAATGAGATGAAACAATTAGAATCTCTAAACCTAATAGAGAAGACTCATACATCATCAGGTAGATCACCGTCAGAATTAGGGTTTAGATATTATGTGAATCAATTATTAGAACAAACATCTCATCAACAACACAAAAAAGTCCAACGGTTGAGAGGACTACTTATTGACCATCAATATGATATTTCGTCAGCTTTACATGCTTTTGCTAATGAACTGTCGATGGCTTCTCAATATACAACGTTGGTAATGCGTCCAAATCATAAGCAAGATATTATTAGTAATATTCACCTTATTCAAGCAAATGATTATTTAATTATAATGGTTGTAGTGTTTGCGTCAGGTCATGTTGAACATTTGCATTTAACATCAGCTAAACGTATTAGTAATGATGAATTAAACAAAATTTCTAATTTTGTTACTGACAAATATAATGCGTGGTCATCTTTACAATTTGAGCAAGAACTTAATTCGTTTACACAGTCTGTCAGTGAGCAAGACTTTATTAAAACGATGTTTGAGACGCTACAATTACATTTCGATAATCAAAGTAATGGCATTTTTATGGGTGGAAAGGTTAAACTGATTGATGCATTGAATGAATCAAATGTCTCATCAATTCAACCAATATTACAATATATTGAATCAAATAAAATCACTGAATTGCTCGATGACATGTCTAATTCATCTATAAATGTAATGATTGGGCATGAAATTGATACAAGTTTAAGTGATATATCTATCGTATCTAGTGAATACCATATAGATGATAGGTTGAAAGGTCGAATAGCAGTAATTGGACCTACTGCGATGAATTATCAAAATGTGATACAATTACTAAATCGTATTTGGTAATTTAAAGTATTGGAGGGCAGGAAATGACAGAACAAAATGAATCAGTAAGCAAAGAAACAGATGCACAAGACATTTCGTCAGAAACTACTGACACAACACAAACATCTGTTGATTCTGCTGAAGAAGTAAACAACGAAACAAACACAACATCTCAAGAAGATGTTGCAACAGAAGAGGACGTAAGTGAAGAAGTTGATCCTAAAGATGTTGAAATTGAAAACTTAAAAAAAGATGTAAAAGAAAACGAAGATAAGTATCTACGTTTGTATGCAGAGTTCGAAAATTACAAACGTCGTATACAAAAAGAAAATCAAACAATGAAAGAATATCAAGCTCAAGGAGTATTAAATGATATTCTACCAACCATTGATAATATTGAGCGTGCTTTACAAATCGAAGGAGAAGACGAGCAATTTGTTTCACTTAAAAAGGGTGTACAAATGGTTTATGATAGCTTGTTGAAAGCACTTAATGATAATGGTTTAGAAAGAATTGAAACAGAAGGCCAACAATTTGATCCAAATTTCCATCAAGCAGTAATGCAAGATGAAAATAGTGAGTTTGAATCTGGCCAAATCACCCAAGAACTACAGGCAGGATACAAATTGAAGGATCGTGTTTTGAGACCTTCAATGGTTAAAGTAAATCAATAAATTTATTTTTTGATGAAAATACCCAATTTTAATTAACAAACAGGAGGAATTTTGATATGAGTAAAGTAATTGGTATTGACTTAGGTACAACAAATTCATGTGTTGCTATTTTAGAAGGTGATGAGCCTAAAGTAATTCAAAACCCAGAAGGTGCTAGAACAACACCATCAGTTGTTGCATTTAAAAATGGTGAAACTCAAGTAGGTGAAGTTGCTAAACGTCAAGCAATCACTAACCCTAACACTATTCAATCAATCAAACGTCATATGGGTACAGATTATAAAGTGGATATAGAAGGTAAAAATTATACTCCACAAGAAATTTCAGCTATGGTACTACAAAACCTTAAAAAAACAGCTGAAGACTATTTAGGTGAATCAGTAGATAAAGCAGTTGTAACTGTTCCAGCATATTTCAATGATGCTGAACGTCAAGCTACAAAAGATGCTGGTAAAATTGCTGGCTTAGAAGTTGAACGTATTATTAACGAACCAACTGCAGCAGCTCTAGCTTACGGTTTAGATAAAACTGAAGAAGACCAAAAAGTATTAGTCTTTGACTTAGGTGGCGGTACTTTCGACGTGTCAATTCTTGAATTAGGTGACGGCGTATTTGAAGTACTATCAACATCTGGTGATAATAAACTTGGTGGCGATGACTTTGACCAAGTTATCATTGATTATTTAGTTAGTGAATTCAAAAAAGAAAATGGTGTTGACTTAAGCCAAGATAAAATGGCGTTACAACGTCTAAAAGATGCAGCTGAAAAAGCGAAAAAAGATTTATCTGGTGTATCTCAAACTCAAATTTCATTACCATTTATCTCTGCAGGAGAAAGCGGTCCTTTACACTTAGAAATCAGCCTATCACGTTCAAAATTTGAAGAACTAGCTGATGACTTAATTAAACGTACAATGGTACCAACTCGTCAAGCTATGAAAGATGCTGGTTTATCTAGCTCAGATATTGATGAAGTTATTTTAGTTGGTGGTAGTACTAGAATCCCAGCTGTTCAAGAAGCTATTAAAAAAGAAATTAGCAAAGACCCTCATAAAGGTGTTAACCCTGATGAAGTTGTAGCTATGGGTGCTTCAATTCAAGGTGGCGTTATCACTGGTGATGTTAAAGACGTAGTATTACTTGATGTTACACCATTATCATTAGGTATCGAAATTATGGGTGGACGTATGAATACGTTAATTGAACGTAATACTACAATTCCAACATCTAAATCACAAGTTTATTCTACAGCAGCTGATAACCAACCAGCAGTAGATATTCATGTATTACAAGGTGAACGTCCAATGGCATCTGATAACAAAACACTTGGCAGATTCCAATTAACAGATATTCCACCAGCTCCTCGTGGAGTACCTCAAATCGAAGTAACATTTGATATCGATAAAAATGGTATCGTTAATGTAACTGCAAAAGATTTAGGTACTAATAAAGAGCAAAACATTACTATTCAATCAAGCAACACTTTATCTGATGACGAAATCGATCGCATGGTTAAAGATGCTGAAGAAAATGCTGAAGCAGACGAAAAACGTCGTGAAGAAAGTGATTTACGTAACGAAGCTGACAGCTTAGTTTTCCAAGTTGAAAAAACAATCACTGATTTAGGCGAAAATGTGAGCGAAGAAGATAAATCAAATGCTGAAGAGAAAAAAGAAGCATTAAAATCAGCACTTGAAGGTTCAGATTTAGATGATATTAAAGCGAAAAAAGAAGAGCTAGAAAAAGTAGTTCAAGATTTATCAGCAAAAGTATATCAACAAGCACAAGAACAAGCGCAACAAGCTCAAGGTGAGCAAGGTCAAGCGCAAGATGACAATGTAGAAGATGCTGATTTTACAGAAGTTAATGACGACGATAAACAAAAATAATCACTTTACTTCTAACTAGCAACATTGTTAAATTAATATAAGACACAATTGCTTAGCCAAAGTAAGTCAAAGTCAATTGCACATTGGCTTTGACTTTTCTTTTTTTCAAGTACTATAATTATGAAATTAATATAGAAGGAGAGATTCACAGTGGCCAAAAGAGATTATTATGAAGTCTTAGGTGTAAGTAAAAGTGCATCAAAAGATGAAATTAAAAAGGCTTACCGTAAACTTTCAAAAAAGTATCATCCAGATATTAACCAGGAAGAAGGTTCAGATGAAAAATTCAAAGAAATCTCTGAAGCTTATGAAGTGTTAAGTGATGAAAATAAACGTGCTAATTACGATCAATTCGGTCATAACGGTCCACAAGGTGGTTTCGGTGGTCAAGGATTTGGCGGCCAAGACTTCAGTGGATTCGGTGGTGGCGGATTCGAAGACATATTCAGTTCTTTCTTCGGAGGAGGACGCCAACGTGATCCAAATGCACCACGCAAAGGTGACGATTTACAATACACTATGACTGTCACATTTGATGAAGCAGTTTTTGGTACTGAAAAAGAAATCTCTATCAGAAAAGATGTTACTTGTCATACTTGTGATGGTGAAGGTGCTAAACCTGGCACATCTAAAAAAACTTGTCATTACTGTAATGGTGCTGGCCATGTTTCAGTAGAACAAAACACAATTTTAGGTAGAGTAAGAACTGAAAAAGCTTGTCCTTCATGTAATGGTTCTGGTCAAGAATTTGAAGAACCTTGTGAAACATGTCATGGTAAAGGAACTGAAAATAAAACAGTTAAAATTAAAGTTACTGTACCAGAAGGTGTAGACAATGAACAACAAATTCGTTTAGCTGGTGAAGGTGCACCTGGCGAAAACGGTGGCCCACATGGTGATCTATACGTTGTATTTAGAGTGAAACCATCAAATACATTTGAACGTATGGGTGACGACGTAGCTTATAACTTAGACATTTCATTTTCACAAGCAGCTTTAGGTGACGAAATTAAAATTCCAACGCTTAATAGTAGTGTAATGTTAACAGTCCCTGCAGGAACACAAACTGGTAAACAATTCCGCTTAAAAGATAAAGGTATTAAGAATGTACACGGTTATGGCTACGGCGATTTATTTGTTAATGTTAACGTCGTTACACCAACTAAAATTAACGAACGTCAAAAAGAAATTTTACGTGAATTTGCTGAGTTAAACGGAGAAGAATTATCTGAACAACCATCAAACTTTAAAGATAAAGCTAAACGTTTCTTCAAAGGAGAATAAATAATGAACTGGACAGAAGTTTCAATTACAGTTAATCATGATGTCACAGCGTTGGTGAGTGATATACTAGAAAATTACGGTTCCAATGGGGTTGTACTGGAAGATTCTCACGATTTAAATCATGATTTCGAAGATAAATATGGAGAAATATATGATTTAAAAGCTGAAGCATATCCTGAACAGGGCGTCAGAATAAAAGCGTATTTTAATGACCTGAAATATTCTCCTACGTTAAAAGACAATATAGCGAATGATATCCAACTGTTACAAGGATTGGATAGCCAAGTTTTCAAATATGAAGAACAAAGTATTCAAGAACAAGATTGGGAAAATGAGTGGAAAAATTATTTTCATCCTTTTCGTGCTTCTAAACGCTTCACTATTGTGCCAAGTTGGGAAGAATATAACCAAGAAGACGATTCAGAGCTATGCATTGAATTAGATCCTGGTATGGCATTTGGAACTGGGGATCATCCCACTACAAACATGTGCTTAAAAGCAATTGAAACATATGTAAAGCCAACGGATTCTGTAATTGATGTTGGTACAGGTTCAGGTATATTAAGTATTGCGAGTCATTTGCTAGGAGTGCAGCGCATTAAAGCTATCGATTTAGATGAAATGGCAGTACGGGTAGCCGTAGATAATTTCGAAAAAAATAATTGTGCGCATGCGATAGAAGCAATACCAGGTAATTTGCTAACTGAAGAAACTGAAAAATTTGATATAGTTATTGCCAATATATTAGCGCACATAATTGATGAAATGATTGAAGATGCTTATAATACGTTAAATAATCAGGGTTATTTTATAACTTCTGGTATAATAGAAGAAAAATATGAAGCTATAATAGAACATATGAAACGCGTTGGTTTTAAAATCATTTCAGTAAACCATGATAACAGCTGGGTTTGTATCGTGGGGCAGAAAGTGAGCGATTAAATATGCAAAGGTACTTTATTAACCAAAACGCTGATTCAGATCAGCGTTTTTTTATTACAAATAACGAAGATATTCATCATATTAAAAATGTAATGCGTAATCATGTCGATAATGAATTAATTTTAAATTTCTTAGATCAACGAGTATTCAAATGTAAAATAACGGCAATTTCACAAGATGCCATAGAGGTTGAACCGATACAAGAATTAGAAATTTCTACAGAATTGCCACAAAATATTACGATATGTAGTGGTTTAATTAAAGCAGACAAGTACGAATGGATGTTGCAAAAAGCAACAGAATTAGGTGCAAGTAAATTTATTGCGGCCGAAATGGATCGTTCAATTGTCAAACTGAATCAAAGCAAAATAACTAAAAAAATAGAGCGTTGGCAAAAGATTATAAAAGAAGCTGCAGAACAAAGTTATCGACTAACTATCCCTAGTATTGATTATATTTCGAATTTAAAAACATTATATGATAACATAGATGGATACGATTATATATTAATTGCATATGAAGATGCAGCAAAAGATGGTGAAATTAGTCAATTCAAATCAGTGTTGCAACAACTAACACAAGGCGAAAATATACTTGTGATATTTGGACCTGAAGGTGGATTATCGGCAGATGAGGTAACTCTATTTGCTTCAGTGGGGAAGCAAATTGGGCTAGGACCTCGTATTTTACGGGCAGAAACAGCACCACTTTATGTGTTAAGTGCAGTTAGTTATCAAAATGAATTATTGGGGTGATATTTATGTCTACAGTTGCTTTTCATACTTTAGGTTGTAAAGTAAACCATTATGAGACTGAAGCAATTTGGCAATTATTTAAAGAGGCAGAATATGAAAGAGTTGATTTTGAAACGAATGCTGATGTATTCGTGATTAATACATGTACTGTGACAAACACAGGTGATAAAAAAAGTCGACAAGTTATCCGTAGAGCTATTAGACAAAATCCAGACGCAGTTGTTTGCGTTACGGGTTGTTATGCTCAAACATCACCGGCTGAAATCATGGATATCCCAGGTGTTGACGTTGTTGTAGGCACTCAAGATAGAACTAAATTAATTGGCTATATTGAAGATTATAAAAAAGAACGTCAACCCATTAATGGTGTCGGCAATATTATGAAAAATCGCACGTACGAAGAGTTAGAAGTACCGTACTTTACCGATCGAACACGTGCATCTTTAAAAATCCAAGAAGGCTGTAATAATTTCTGTACATTTTGTATTATCCCTTGGGCTAGAGGATTAATGCGTTCTAGAGACCCAGAGAAAGTTATCGAACAAGCTACACAATTAGTAGAATCAGGTTATAAAGAAATTGTGTTAACAGGTATTCATACAGGTGGTTATGGACAAGATTTAAAAAATTATAATTTAGCTCAATTATTACGTGATTTAGAAGAAATTGATAATTTAGAACGTATTAGAATTTCATCAATTGAAGCCAGCCAATTAACAGATGAAGTGATTCAAGTAATAGCTGCATCAACTAAAGTAGTTAGACATCTACATATTCCATTGCAATCTGGGTCAGATAGTGTCTTAAAACGTATGCGTCGTAAGTATACAATGGCACATTTTTCAGAACGCTTAACTCGTTTGCATGAAGCGTTACCAGGTTTAGCTGTTACAAGTGATGTTATAGTTGGCTTCCCTGGTGAAACTGAAGAAGAGTTTCAAGAAACGTACGACTTTATAGTAGACCATCATTTTTCAGAATTACACGTCTTTCCATATTCATCAAGAATAGGAACACCTGCAGCTAGAATGGACGACCAAATTGATGAGCAAGTTAAAAATGAGCGTGTGCATCGTTTGATTAGTTTGAGTGATCAACTTGCCAAAGCATACGCTTCACAATTTGATCAAGACGTTCTAGAAGTCATCCCTGAAGAGCAAGGTGATCAACCTGGCACACTAGTAGGATATGCAGATAACTATATGAAAGTTCAATTTAGTGCAGATGAAGATTTAATAGGTCAATTAGTTAAAGTTAAAATCACTAAAGCTGATTATCCTATTAATGAAGGACAAGTGTTACGTGTGATTTCTCATGCTTCTAATCAAACTGAACATACAATAGTAACTTAAATTATGTCTGCTTAAATTACAGCGTGAAATCTGGATATTTATACACTTTTTAGTTAGTTGGAATTATTTACTTTTAAAATAACCAACTCGAAAATCGGACATCAAATTTGTATATTACTGCGTTTAAGGCTAGCTAAATACGATAGTGAATAGGATCTTAAGCGGTGTGTAATATGAATCTTTAAATTGAAATTTTACTGATTGACCAAAGAACTCAGATATATTATACTAATTTATACATAGTAATTTACTGTGTATATGATAATAAAGTTTCGTTGATATTTGGAGGGAGGGAAATACACATGTCTAAAACAGTAGTCCGTAAAAACGAATCACTTGAAGATGCGTTACGTCGATTCAAACGTACGGTTTCTAAAAGCGGTACAATTCAAGAAGTACGTAAACGTGAATTTTACGAAAAACCAAGCGTTAAACGTAAAAAGAAATCAGAAGCTGCACGTAAACGTAAATTCAAATAATTAATAATTTCGTTGACTCCCTCAACAATATTAATTATATATAAAACCTTAGCTGAACTAACAGCTAAGGTTTTTTTGTTCTTGAAAAAATAAGCTACGTATCAAGGAAGCTACATTATAAATTTAATATTTAAATCGATTTTGTAATTTTAACATCGATATTAGTTAAACTATATTAATAGCTATCTGTTTATTGTATAATTAGAGGTGAGAGTGAGGTGGAATCGTGGAGTTATTATCAAATATACATATGCAAAATGTGCTAAATATGATTCAAGGTGAAAGTTGGTTGATGAATTTAGCGGATTTTATTGTAAATCCAATAATTACGCTAATATTGACGAGTATTATCTTTTTAGGTTTCTTGTATCAATTATACTCTAAAAAAATTAATATCATCGGTATTATTTCAACTTTAGCATTACTTATATTCTTTTTAGGCTTTTTAGTGAAAGGCGACGTTAATGTTGTGTCGATTATTTTATTCGGCATTGGCGTTATTTTTGTCATTATTGAATTATTTGTCGTCGGAGCAGTAATTGGCTTGATTGGAATGGGGTTAATTATATTCAGCATTATCACATTAGGTGATAATTTAATTTTTATGATTGGTAATGTAGTTATTGCACTAATTTTATCAATTATTGAGTGGGTGATATTAGTGAAAATATTCAAACGCAATATTCCATTTTTAGATAAAGTCGTATTAAAAGATTCAACAAATACTGAATCAGGTTATACTTCCCATGATGATCGCTCTCATTTAGTTGGTAAAACGGCCACTACTTTAACGGACCTAAGACCAGCTGGTATTATTTCTTATGGCACTGAACGTATCGACGCTGTCTCAGATGGCTCGTTTATTTTACGAAATAAAGAAGTCACAATCTTGGAAGTAGAAGGTACAAGAGTTGTCGTAAGAGAAATTTAAAATAAAAAGGAGATTCAATATGATAGGTTTATTAATTATAGTCGTTATAGTTGTTATTGCCTTACTATTATTATTTTCTTTCGTTCCTGTAGGCCTATGGATTTCTGCTATCGCAGCAGGCGTAAAAGTCGGTATAGGTACACTTGTAGGAATGAGATTGAGAAGAGTATCACCACGTAAGGTTATCGCTCCATTAATTAAAGCACATAAAGCAGGTTTAAATCTTACGACGAATCAACTAGAGTCACACTATTTAGCAGGTGGTAATGTAGATCGAGTTGTAGATGCTAATATTGCTGCGCAAAGAGCAGATATTAATTTACCATTTGAACGTGGCGCTGCTATTGATTTAGCAGGACGTGATGTACTTGAAGCAGTACAAATGTCTGTAAATCCAAAAGTTATTGAAACACCATTTATTGCAGGTGTTGCTATGAATGGTATCGAAGTTAAAGCGAAAGCTAGAATTACAGTTCGTGCCAATATCGCGCGTTTAGTTGGTGGTGCTGGTGAAGAAACAATCATCGCTCGTGTCGGTGAGGGTATTGTTTCGACAATTGGTTCTAGTGAACACCATACAGAAGTATTAGAAAATCCAGATAACATTTCCAAAACTGTATTAAGTAAAGGTTTAGATTCTGGTACTGCATTTGAAATTTTATCGATTGATATTGCTGATGTAGATATTAGCAAGAATATTGGTGCAGATCTACAAACTGAACAAGCACTTGCTGATAAAAATATTGCGCAAGCAAAAGCTGAAGAACGTAGAGCTATGGCTGTTGCCCAAGAGCAAGAAATGAAAGCCAAAGTACAAGAAATGCGTTCTAAAGTTGTTGAAGCAGAAGCAGAAGTACCATTAGCTATGGCTGAAGCATTACGTTCAGGAAATATTGGCGTTGGTGATTACTATAACTTAAAAAATGTAGAAGCTGATACAGGCATGCGTAATGCCATTAATAAGAGAACTAAAAAAGATGAAGATGAATCACCGGAAAAATAATTAGGGGTGCTTAAATGAATTTAGGTATTATAATCTTTGTAATATCTGTAGTAGTTACAATCATTGGCGCGATTCGAGATAATAGTCACAAGCAAAGACAACAACAGCAACCTAAAAAAAATCCACAGCAAGAATCACAGCCGAAAAGAGGATTTTTCGAAGAACTTGAGAGAAAATTCAATGAGCTTGAAGAAGAATTTGATCCAAGTCGCCAATCTGATCGAAAATCATCTAACCCTGAACCACCTACACCACAACCTACAGAAACTACCGCACAAGAGGAAGTGGACAGACATACTGAGTCAAAACAACAACCAGAATCGACACCTAGTAAGAATAAAAGCGAGGAAAATCTGAAAAAAGAACTCGAAGACTCATTATTAAACGATTTAAAAGATGTTCGCTCAGAGATGGATAGAGAGCAAGAGAAACAGTTACAACGGATGGACAAGAAAGCACGTGCCATTATCAATGATCAATATTTATCAGCGAGAACTAAACGTTTTCGTCTGAAACAACTAATGCAAAATTATCAAAGTGGCTCAACGAGTAGTCAAAATGATTTACGGTTTGATGAAGATGAAGTTGTTAATGGTATTGTTTGGTCTGAAATATTAAATCAACCTAAACGATTGTAAGTAAAAGCCTGGAACATTTTGTTCTAGGCTTTTTAATTTTATACTTTTGTTCACACTTTATCGTTTGTTCTAGGCTTTTTAAAGGATAAAATTATAATTAGTATTTACGCTTTGGTTGTTTACGCAATGCACAAATTGTGTAATATTAAGTCAAATGATATTTTAATGTAAATATGTTGTTAAATTATAGCTAAATTACGCTTTTTTAAATGCACTTTAAAATATTATTGTTGCTTAACGTGGTATAATATAAATGTAAAAAGTTGTTAGCTTAATCTTATTTGGACTTGAGAATACAATTGCTTTTTACCACTATACAAACAATTAATTGTATTCTAAAATCAGATAAGATTAATTACTATTAATTAGAAATCTTTATTGTAAAGGAGCGCCTATATGCCTGGTATAATTCAAATAGACGATATCAATGAAGCTCAAGCTCTCATTGGAAATAATGATGAACATATTAAAGCTATCGAAGAAGGATTTGATGTCGTCGTACATGCTCGCGGCCAAGAAATCGCAGTAAAAGGAAATATTGTGGAGCATGTTGAAAAAGCAGAATCGGTATTAATAAATTTATTGAAAGTGATTCAACAAGGCATTAATATTTCGCTGAAAGATGTTGAGTCAGCTATAAAAATGGCTCAGAACGGTACAATAAAACAATTATTAGATTTATACGAAGATGAGATTACTAAAGATGCTTTCGGTAAAGTAATTCGTGCAAAAACAATGGGTCAACGTTTGTATATCAATGCTATGAATCGAAATGATTTAGTTTTTGGAATAGGGCCTGCCGGTACAGGAAAAACATTTTTAGCTGTTGTATATGCTGCCAAACAATTACGTAAAGGGAATGTGAAACGTATTGTCCTTACGAGACCAGCAGTTGAAGCTGGAGAATCACTAGGATTTTTACCGGGTGACCTAAAAGAAAAAGTAGATCCTTATTTAAGACCTTTATATGATGGATTAAACACTGTTTTAGGAAGAGAACAATCTGCAAGATTTATCGAAAGAGGTATTATTGAAATCGCACCGCTTGCATATATGAGAGGACGTACACTAGATGATGCCTTTGTTATTCTAGATGAAGCACAAAACACTACACACGCACAGATGAAAATGTTTTTAACACGTTTAGGTTTTGGCTCAAAAATGGTAGTTACTGGTGATCCAACCCAAGTGGATTTACCTAAAGGAATAAAAAGCGGATTGAAAGAAGCCACGAAAAAATTAAGTGACGTTAAAGGTATAAGTATTTTAAAACTTGATCAAAGTGATGTTGTGAGACATCCGTTAGTTAGTAAAATTATAGACAAATACGAAGGAGTTGAGTAATCGTTGTTTACCATAGACTTTAGTGACCATACAGAGGAAGTTGATACTACTTGGTATAATCAGATAGACAAGTTACTCACATTTGCAAAAGAGCAAGAAAATATTGAAGGTGAAGCTGAACTTTCAGTAACGTTTGTTGATAAAACAGAAATACAAAGTATTAATCATATGTATCGTGATAAAGATAAAGTGACTGATGTCATATCATTTGCTTTGGAAGAAGAAGAACCGGAAATTGTCGGTATCGATATGCCAAGAGTGTTAGGGGATATTATTATATGTACAGACGTCGCCAAAGAACAAGCAGATGCATATAACCATACTTTTGAACGTGAATTAGGTTTTCTTGCATTACATGGCTTTTTGCACTTGTTAGGTTATGACCATATGACTGAAGAAGAAGAGAAACAAATGTTTGGCAGACAAGATGCCATATTAGACGCATATGGACTGACGAGAGACAAGTAGTTATGAAACGATTTAAATATGCTTTGCAAGGACTTAATACGATAGTTAAAAAAGATTGGAAATTCACTATACATTTATGCTGTGCGGCAATGGCTATTTTGCTAGGCATATTTGTCGGTATAAACAAAGTCGAATGGTTATTTTTAATAATAGCGATTAGCCTAGTGCTCGCGTTTGAAGCAATTAATACTGCTGTTGAATATGTTGTTGATTTATGTACAAAGGAGTATAATATACTAGCCAAATATGCGAAAGATATTGCTGCCTTTAGTGTATTAATTGTATCAGTGATGTCGCTTATTATAGGGTTGATTATTTTTATACCATATTTGTTGGCGCTGTAATATAGAATAAGTTTATTTTTATATACGCTTCATTAATGGGAGGGGAACATAATGACATTTCAAAAACATTATTTTAACGAAGTACGAGAAGCACAAAAACGAGCACATGCACCTTATAGTAACTTTAAAGTAGGTGCTTATTTAGTTACCAAAGATGGACAATCTTTTTATGGGGCAAATGTTGAAAATGCTGCATACCCAATGACTATTTGTGCAGAACGTTCTAGCTTAGTAGCCGCTATTGGCCAAGGCTATCAAGCTGGAGATTTTGCAGCCATTACTATTACTGTAGATGCTGATCAACCATCATCTCCGTGTGGAGCATGCAGACAAGTAATGAAAGAATTGTGCGATGATGATATGCCTGTATATATGACAAATCAAACAGGCGAAATGATAGAATCTACAGTAGGCGAATTGTTGCCACTTGGATTCTCCGGAAAGGATTTAAATAATTAATGGAACATAAATCAGGATTTGTATCAATTATTGGTAGACCGAATGTCGGTAAATCTACTTTTGTGAATAGAGTTATCGGACATAAAATAGCAATTATGTCTGATAAAGCACAAACAACTAGAAATAAAATACAAGGTGTTATGACTGAAGATGATTCACAAATTATCTTTTTAGATACACCTGGTATTCATAAACCCAAACATAAATTAGGCGATTATATGATGCGTGTAGCAAAAAACACACTTTCAGAGATCGATGCGATTATGTTTATGGTCAACATTAACGAAGATATTGGTCGTGGTGATGAGTTTATCATGGAAATGTTAAAAACAATTAAAACACCAGTGTTTTTAGTATTAAATAAGATAGATTTAGTACATCCAGATGAACTAATGCCTAGAATAGAGCAATATCAAAAATATATGGATTTCACGGAAATCGTTCCAATTTCTGCACTTGAAGGTCACAATGTTGACCATTTCCTATCTGTACTTAAGTCTTATTTACCAGAAGGACCTAAATATTATCCAGATGACCAAATTTCTGACCATCCAGAACAATTTGTCGTTGGGGAATTAATTCGTGAAAAGATATTACACTTAACAAGCGAAGAAATTCCACATGCAATAGGCGTTAATGTGGATCGTATGGTTAAAGAAGATGAAGATAGAGTACGCATTGAAGCAACTATCTTTGTTGAAAGAGATTCACAAAAAGGAATCGTCATTGGTAAAGGTGGCAAAAAGTTAAAAGAAGTTGGCAAACGAGCTAGAAAAGACATTGAAATGTTGTTAGGTTCCAAAGTTTATTTAGAACTTTGGGTTAAAGTACAACGAGATTGGCGTAATAAAGTTAATTTCATTCGTCAAATGGGATATGTAGAAGATCAAGATTAATTTTAGCTTGAGGTGAAATGTAAATGTTAATCAAGCAAAAAGGTATTGTTATTAAAAGTGTTGACTACGGTGAGTCAGATAAAATAATAACGATATTAAATGAGCATGGGGCGAAAGTACCACTTATGGCAAGAAGGGCCAAAAAGAATAAAACAGGATTACAAGCTCATACACAGTTATTCGTGTATGGGTTGTTTATTTATTCTAAGTGGAAAGGTATGGGAACATTAAGTTCCATAGACGTCATCAATCAAAATTACAATTTAAGATTAGACATCTATGAAAGTAGTTTTGCTAGTTTATGTACTGAAGTCATTGATCGTGCTATAGAGAATGATGAAGTATCGCAATTTAATTATCAATTATTATCATTTGTCTTGCAAAAGATTTCAAATGGTGTATCAGCACAATTAATGTCTGTTATTGTCTTGCTAAAGAATATGGCGAAATTTGGGTTTTCAGCCATTTTTGATCATTGTGTTCTTACTAAAAATACAGACCAATCAACCCTTGCTGCATATAGTTTTAAATATGATGGTGCAATTGCCGAATCGGTTATTGATCAAGATCCGCATGCCTTTAAGCTTTCTAATAGAGCGCTGTATTTATTATCAATCTTACAACAATTGCCAGTATCAAAAATGAATAATTTGAATATACATTCTGACATAGTAGATGAAATGTCTGAATTAGTGATTTTATTGTATAAGGAATATGCAGGTATGTATTTCAAAAGTCAAAAGTTAATAAATCAGTTGCATAGATTAGACAATAACATTGAAGATAATTAAAAAGTACGAGACAAAAGTATCTTTGACTAAAAAATAAACGCCAACTTCTATTGAGTAGATATAGAAGTTGGCATTTTCTTTAGTATTATGAAATTTTCTCAATTATTATAGTACTTTAACATTTTGTTATAATTGTCATTAATTTTTTAATAACAAAATATAAATTGTACTAATTTAGTAACGTGTTGACGTCCGGGGAATAGTATGTGTGAGAGACTACAGGCTCGAACCATACCCCAGGAAAGCATTCACAGTCAAAATCGAATATTTTTAAATATAAATAAAGAGGACCCATCCATATTAAGGATTAGTCCTCTTATTTGAGAATGGGGATTTATATCCCAACCTCTTATAATTTAATTAAAATTTAACTTTATCAGTTAAGAATGCTTCTAACTCAGCAATTGGCATACGAACTTGTTCCATTGAATCACGGTCACGTACTGTAACTTGTTGATCTTCTAATGAATCGAAGTCAAATGTAATACAATAAGGTGTACCAATTTCATCTTGACGACGGTAACGTTTACCAATTGATTGAGATTCATCAAAATCAATTGAGAAGTTAGCACTTAACTCTTCGAAAATTTTAATGGCTTCGCCTGATAATTTTTTGCTTAATGGTAACACTGCTGCTTTATAAGGTGCTAAAGCAGGGTGGAAGTGTAATACTGTACGTGCATCTTTACTACCTTCAACACCTTCTTCTGCATATGCATCACATAAGAAAGCTAATGTTACACGATCAGCACCTAATGAAGGTTCGATACAATAAGGAATATACTTATCATTTGTTTCTTGGTCATGGTAAGTAAAATCTTCACCTGAATGTTCGCTATGTTTTCTTAAGTCATAATCTGTTCGGCTTGCGATGCCCCATAATTCACCCCAACCAAATGGGAAACGATATTCAATATCTGTCGTTGCATTTGAATAATGAGATAATTCATCTTCATCGTGATCACGTAAACGTGTATTGCTTTCACTTAAACCTAAGTCTTTCAACCATTGGCTTGCAAATGTTTTCCAATATGATTGCCACTCAATTTCTTCTCCTGGCTTACAGAAGAATTCAAGTTCCATTTGTTCAAATTCACGCGTACGGAAAATAAAGTTACCTGGTGTAATTTCGTTACGGAAAGATTTACCAATTTGACCTATACCAAAAGGTAATTTTTTACGCATTGTACGTTGAACATTTTTATAGTTAACAAAAATACCTTGCGCAGTTTCAGGACGTAAGAATAGTTCATTTGTAGAATCTTCAGTTACACCTTGGAATGTTTTAAACATAAGGTTAAACTGACGAATATCAGTCCAGTTTGCAGTACCACTTACAGGACATACGATACCTTCATCTTCAATAATACGTTTCATTTCATCGAAACTTAAGCCATCAGCGACAAAGTTTTCGTCACCTTTTTCATTTAACATATAATCTTCAATGATTTTATCTGCACGATATCTAATTTTACTATCTTTATTATCAATCATTGGATCGTTAAAGTTACCTAAATGACCAGAGGCTTCCCAAGTTTTAGGATTCATTAAAATGGCTGCATCAATACCAACGTTATATGGTGATTGAGTAATGAATTTTTGCCACCATGCTTTTTTAACGTTGTTTTTTAGTTCAACACCTAGTGGACCATAGTCCCAAGTGTTAGATAAACCACCATAAATGTCACTACCAGGGAATACAAAACCTCTATGTTTTGCTAATTGTACTACTGTTTCCATATCTTTCGTCATATCAAAATGCACTCCTTTTTTACATAAAAACGCCCCAAGACAAAGAAAATTACACATAGTAATTTAAACATTGCCTTGGGACGAGTTAATAATAATACCACAAATGTTGTGTGTTATTTCTAATTTTTAGTTAACCCGCGGTTCCACCCAAATTAGTGTAGCCACTCACTTTTAAATTTATTTTTAATTGATTACGCCATTATTACTTGCTAAGCTCTCACCGCCCTTAGCTCGCTTCACTGTTTATTCTAATCTATAGTTTAACTATTAGCAAGTAATTATATGTATTTGTAGCAGGAAGCAATTCAATGTATAATTATGATGTATGAGTAAAGGGGTGAAAGGCTATAGAACTTAGTAAAAGGCAACAACAAATTGTCGATATTGTAAAGAATAATGGACCGATTACCGGTGAGCATATAGCAGAGCGATTAGACCTTACTAGAGCTACTTTAAGACCTGATTTAGCTATTTTAACAATGTCAGGTATTTTAGAAGCACGACCACGAGTAGGTTACTATTATGCAGGAAAGCCTAAAAACAAATTAATTTCAGATCAATTAAAAAAATATGTAGTCAAAGATTATTTATCTCAGCCTGTTGTCGTTAAAAATGAAATGTCAGTTTATGATGCGATATGTACTATTTTTTTAGAAGATGTAAGTACATTATTTGTGATTAACGAAGATGGTGATTTTATAGGAGTTTGTTCACGCAAAGATTTGCTAAGAGCTTCTATGATTGGTGACGATATTCATTCAATGCCTGTAAATATCGTCATGACAAGAATGCCTAATTTGAATTACATATTAGAAAATGAACGCGTAGTTTATGCAGCGAATTTAATGATTGAAAAAGAAATAGATTCGTTACCCATAGTAAATAAAAAAGATAATGGTAAATTTGAAGTTAAAGGTAGAATCTCTAAAACTACAATAACTAATATTTTTGTATCATTATTTAATGAATAGGTGGTTAATGAAATGGAAAAGATAAATTTAATAGTTGCATCAGATTCTATTGGCGAAACAGCAGAATTAGTAGCAAGAGCATGTATATCTCAGTTTAATCCCAATCAGTGTGAACATGAAATATTGAGATATCCTTATATAGAAGCATTAGAAAATGTTGATGAGGTCGTACAAGTAGCTCGTGAAACGGACGCCATTATAGTGTACACGTTAGTGAAACCAGAAATACGTAAATATATGGAAGCTAAAGTAAGAGAACTTAATATTAAAAGTGTTGACATTATGGGACCGTTAATGAACATCTTATTAGAACGCATAGATGAACAACCGTATTATGAACCAGGATTAGTACACAGACTTGATGAGGCTTATTTTAAAAAAATAGATGCTATCGAATTTGCGGTTAAATATGATGATGGTAAAGATCCAAAAGGATTAGAAAAAGCGGATATAGTATTATTAGGCATATCTAGAACTTCTAAAACGCCATTATCACAATATTTAGCACATAAAAGTTATAAAGTAATGAACATTCCTATTGTGCCAGAGGTGGTTCCGCCTGAAAACTTATTTAATGTTGATCCATCAAAATGTATCGCTTTAAAAATTAGTGAGGAAAAACTTAATAGAATTAGAAAAGAACGGTTACGTCAACTTGGTTTAGGTGAAAGTGCAAGATATGCTACAGAACAACGTATAAAAGAAGAGCTTGATTACTTCCATAATTTAGTTGAGAAAATCCGTTGTCCTGTTATTGATGTCTCTGATAAAGCTATTGAAGAAACAGCCAATGATATTATTAGTATTATTGAGCATAATAATTTCAAAAAAGGTATTTAACAGTTATAATTGTATAACTAATGTGTAATAGGTGATAAAATTTGCGAATTGAACAAGCAGTAATAAATGATATAAAAGATAAAACAGATATCCTTGATTTAGTAAGTGAATACGTAAAATTAGAAAAAAGAGGGCGAAACTATATTGGTTTATGCCCTTTCCACGATGAAAAAACACCATCGTTCACCGTTTCAGAAGATAAACAAATTTGTCATTGTTTCGGTTGTAAAAAAGGTGGTAACGTCTTTCAATTCACTCAAGAAATTAAGGATATTTCCTTTGTTGAAGCAGTAAAAGAACTAGGTGAGCGTGTTAATATTACTGTGGATTTACCATCTGAAACACCATCAAATGATGGTCATCAAATTGCATCAGATGATTTGAAGATGATTGAAATGCATGAATTAATGCAAGAATATTATCATTATGCTCTAAAAAAAACTGTAGAAGGTGAAGCAGCGTTAAATTATTTAAAAGAACGTGGTTTTACAGATGAATTAATAGATGCGCGTCAAATAGGTTATGCACCTAATAATACGCATTTTTGTCATGATTTTTTACAGAAAAAAGGCTATGATATTCAACTTGCATTTGAAGCTGGTTTATTATCACGTAACGAAGAAAACTTTAGTTATTTCGATAGATTTCGAGATCGAATTATGTTCCCATTAATGAATGCTCAATCACGTATTGTAGGATATTCAGGACGTACTTATACGAATCAAGAACCAAAATATTTAAATTCACCAGAAACACCAATATTTCATAAAAGGAAATTACTATATAATGTAGATCGCGCCCGCAAAACGATTAGAAAAGTAGATGAAGCAATATTACTTGAAGGTTTTATGGATGTTATCAAAGCGGATCAAGCAGGATTAAAGCAAGTAGTTGCAAGTATGGGGACACAGCTATCGCAAGAACATATAACATTCCTTAAAAAATTAACTTCCAATATTACTTTAATGTTTGATGGAGACTTTGCAGGAAGTGAAGCTACATTAAAAACAGGAGATGTTTTACTAAAACAAGGCTTTAATGTGTTTGTAGTACAATTACCTAAAAATATGGATCCTGATGAATATATTGGTAAATATGGTGCGGATGCATTTAATCACTTTGTAAATCATGAAAAAAAAGCGTATTTAATTTATAAAGTATTATTGCATCAAGATGAAATTAATAATAATGATTTAGCTTATGAAAAATATCTTAAAGAGATTACGAATGAAATTGGATTTATGCAATCGCCAATTTTAAAGAAAAAGGTATTGCAAGAAGTAGCGGAATTGTTTAAAGTTAGTCAGGAAAGTCTAAGTAATGAAGTAGGAGCCGTACAATCGTACTATGAACCTCAAATTCCAAGTGTGCCCAACATACCACAGTTCACTAATTTAACTAAACAAGAAAAAGCAGAACGAAACTTGTTAAGACATTTCATGAATGATAAAGATACATTTTTAAATTACCACCAATTAATTGCGCCTGAAGACTTTACAAATGAGTATTTTAAGCGTATATTTAATGTTTTACGTGAGTTTTATGCCGATAATGGTACGTTCGACATTAGTGATGTGTTGCAATATATCGACATTTCAGAGATAAAAGAAGCATTTATATCTTTAGATAATTATAAGATAAATGAAGAACCGTTTGAACATGAAATCGATGACTATATCAACACTATTACTGCTAATAGAACAGAAGAAACTGCAGTATCTTTAAATCAAAAATTAAATGATGCATTACGTCTTGGTGATACGGAATTACAAAAATATTACTTAGCAAAGATTGTAGACTACAATAAAAATAGAATGAATTAACAGTTACGGTACAACTCAACTTACAATTGTATAATTATGAGGTTAACAATGTTTAAGTAACGTCATAAATGGCAATGAGTACTAATAAACTCTCACAATTAAACAAAATGTATTCGTTGATATTATATTCGGGAGGCCTTTTCATGTCTGTAGATAAAGTTAAAGTAAAGAAACAAACAATTGACCCATCTCTAACTTTAGAAGATGTTAAAAAACAATTAATCGAAAAAGGTAAAAAAGAAGGGCATTTAAGCCACGAAGAAATTGCAGAAAAACTGCAAAACTTCGAAATGGATCCAGATCATATGGATGATTTTTTCGATCAGCTAAATGACAATGATATTAGTTTAGTAAATGAAAAAGATAGTAATGATACAGATGATAAAATTAATCCTAACGACCTAAGTGCGCCTCCAGGTGTCAAAATAAATGATCCTGTCCGTATGTATTTAAAAGAAATAGGACGTGTTAATTTATTAAGTGCACAAGAAGAAATTGAACTGGCAAAACGTATCGAAGATGGTGACGAAGTTGCTAAATCTAGATTGGCTGAGGCAAACTTACGTCTAGTAGTCAGCATCGCTAAACGTTATGTCGGTCGTGGAATGTTATTCTTAGATTTAATTCAAGAAGGAAATATGGGACTGATTAAAGCAGTTGAAAAATTCGACTTTAATAAAGGGTTTAAATTTTCAACTTATGCGACTTGGTGGATTAGACAGGCAATAACTCGTGCTATAGCCGACCAAGCACGTACAATTCGTATTCCAGTGCATATGGTAGAAACAATTAATAAATTAATTCGTGTTCAACGTCAATTATTACAAGATTTGGGAAGAGATCCAGCACCTGAAGAAATTGGTGAAGAAATGGATCTACCACCAGAAAAGGTACGAGAAATTTTAAAAATTGCTCAAGAACCTGTATCATTAGAAACCCCAATTGGTGAAGAAGATGACAGCCATTTAGGTGATTTCATCGAAGATCAAGAGGCGCAAAGCCCTTCAGATCACGCTGCTTACGAACTTTTAAAAGAACAATTAGAAGATGTGTTAGATACATTAACAGACCGTGAAGAAAATGTTTTACGTTTAAGATTTGGTTTAGATGATGGTAGAACACGTACATTAGAAGAAGTTGGTAAAGTGTTTGGCGTTACAAGAGAAAGAATTCGTCAAATTGAAGCAAAAGCATTAAGAAAATTAAGACATCCAAGCAGAAGTAAACGTCTTAAAGATTTTATGGACTAATTTATGGCTCTTTTGTACTTTCTATG
Organism: Staphylococcus sp. GDY8P72P; assembly: GCF_016890655.1. NCBI lineage: Bacteria > Bacillati > Bacillota > Bacilli > Caryophanales > Staphylococcaceae > Staphylococcus > Staphylococcus sp. GDY8P72P. Next base: position 93,791 of record NZ_JAFEQJ010000006.1, read on the forward strand.
TGCAAAAGAGCTTTTTATTTAATACAAGGGAGTTAACTCATGATTCAAATTAATCAACGCTTAAAAAAAGTTAGTGAATATATAAAAGGTGATTATCTGGCTGATATTGGTTCGGATCACGCTTATTTACCTATTTATGCAATTGAAAATAATTTAACTGCACGAGCTATAGCTGGTGAAGTAATTCGTGGACCCTTTGATGCATCAGTAAAAAATGTGCGCGCACATGGTTTAGAATCAGTAATTTCTGTTGAACTAGGTGATGGTTTAACAGTACTAAAAACGGATAATGCTATAACATCTATTACTATATGTGGCATGGGCGGACCACTTATCACTAAAATATTAAGAGCAGGTCAAGAAAAATTAACTAACAGACCCCGTCTAATTTTACAAAGCAATATACAATCACAGCCTATACGCGTTTTATTACAACAACTAAATTATACAATTGTAGATGAAGTGTTAATGACAGAAAAAGGCCATACGTATGAAATAATTGTGGCCGATTATTCACCAGAAATTAAAAATTTATCACTGTTAGAATTGAAATTTGGCCCTATCTTACTGTCACAAAAATCAGAACTGTTTTATCAAAAATGGGAACGTGAGTTAACAGCATTAGAGCATATATTAACACAACTGAATCAAACTACTCACAGAGAACGAATTACGGAAATCGAAAATGAAATTCAAATGATTAAAGAGGTGCTTTAAATGAATATTAAAACACTACTACACACAATCGAACAACATGTTCCATTTACAACTGCTGAGTCATGGGATAATGTAGGTCTATTAATAGGCGATAAACAAGCTAAAATATCAGGTGTTTTAACTGCGCTTGATTGTACGATTGAAGTTGTAGATGAGGCTATTTCTAAAGGTCTCAACACAATTATTTGTCATCACCCATTAATATTTAAAGGTATAAAATCAGTAGTAGAACAAGATGGATATGGTGCGATTATTAGAAAAATAATTAAACATGATATCAACCTAATAGCATTACATACAAATCTAGACGTCTACTCAGATGGCGTGAATAAAATGCTTGCCGATAAAATGAATTTAACCAATCTAAAACCTTTAAATTCAGCAGACCACTATTATTACAAAGTTCAAGTATATGTACCTCAAAATAATGTTGAATCGTTAAAACAAAATCTTAGTGAGCACGGCCTAGCTGAAGAGGGTAATTATGAATATTGCTTTTTTGAATCAGCTGGTACTGGTAATTTTAAACCAGTTGATGGTGCTAATCCTCATCAAGGTAAATTACATTCAATTGAGCAAGTTGCAGAAGTTAAGCTGGAATTTATGATAAATAGTTCTCAAAAGGTATTGGCACAACAATTAATTGAACAATATCATCCATACGAAACACCTGTGTACGACTTTGTTGAAATGACTAAAGTTGCTAACTATGGCTTAGGGGTTATCGGTGAGTTACCAGCAACACAAAATGTCTCAGCTTTTACTGCATCAATTAAAGAAAATTTAAATATGCCAAGTGTACGTTATATTGGTGATTTAAATGCACATATTAAAAAAGTAGCTATCATTGGTGGTGCAGGGATTGGTTATGAATATCAAGCACAAGCATTGGGTGCGGATATTTTTATAACTGGCGATATTAAACATCACGAAGCATTAGATGCGAAAATAAATCAGATGAATTTATTAGATATTAATCATTATAGCGAGTATGTGATGAAAGAAGGACTTATCAACTTACTGAATAACTGGTTACCCGTTGAAAACATCGATTTTACAATGGTGGCATCAGAACTAAATACTGATCCATATAACTATTTATAAAAATACGCATAAATATATTCAAATTCATGTGTTCTTCCTTTATAATAAGTAAGATGAAATTTAAGGAGGCCAAAATATGGCTAATCACCCATTTGAGAATTTTAAATTGGATGCCGAATTAATTGAGGCGGTAAAAGATTTAAAATTTGATAAACCAACAGAAATACAAAGTAGAGTAATTCCTAAAATATTAAAACAAGCTAATATCATAGGTCAGTCACAAACAGGAACAGGTAAATCACATGCTTTTTTACTTCCATTAATTCAAAATATTGATATTTCAATTCACGAACCACAGGCTGTTGTAGTAGCGCCTACGCGTGAATTAGCACAACAACTATTTGACGCAGCACAACACTTAACACAATTCAAAACAGATGTTTCAGTCAAACTATTTATTGGTGGTACTGATTTCGAGAAAGACAGACAACGTGCCAAAAATCAACCACAATTGATCATTGGCACACCTACACGTGTAAATGATTTAGCTAAACATGGTGATTTACATGTACATTTAGCATCATATCTCGTTATTGATGAAGCGGATTTAATGATAGATTTAGGCTTAATTGAAGATGTCGATTTAATTGCTACTCGTTTAGATGAGTCTGCAAATATCGCTGTATTTAGTGCAACTATTCCTAAATCTTTACATCCATTCTTAAATAAATATTTAGAGCAACCAGAGTTTATTGAAATTGAACACACTACTCAAAACAAAAAGAATATCGATTTTTACTTAATACCGACTAAGGGTGACGCAAAAATTGATAAAACTCTGAAATTGATGGATGTTATTAATCCTTATTTATGTATTATCTTTTGTAATAGTAGAGATAGTGCTAACGAATTAGGGCAACAATTAAATGAAGCAGGTATCAAACTTGGCATGATCCATGGTGGACTTACACCTAGAGAGCGTAAACAACAAATGAAACGCATTAGAAACTTAGAGTTCCAATATGTTATTGCAAGTGATTTAGCTTCGCGTGGCATTGATATCGACGGTGTTAGTCATGTTATTAATTTTGATGTGCCTAATGATATTGATTTCTTTACACATCGTGTAGGACGAACTGGCCGTGGACAATACCATGGTATAGCTATAACGCTTTATAGTCCCGATGAAGAAGCAAATATTGGGTTAATAGAAGAACGGGGTTACGTCTTTAAAGATGTTGATATTAAAAATGGTGAGCTACAAGCTATAAAAGCACATAACAAACGACAATCTCGTAAAAATAAAGATGACCATTTAACTAATCAAATTAAAAATAAAGTTAAACGTAACAACAAAAAAACAGTTAAGCCAGGATATAAGAAAAAATTCAAACGTGAATTAGAAGAATTAAAGCGTAAAGAACGTAAACAATACAGTAAACGACAAAATAGACAAGCTAGAAAAAATAAAAAAGGATAGGTGAGTTTTATGTTATTAGGATCTCATGTATCAATGAGTGGTAAAAAAATGCTTGAAGGATCTGCCGAAGAAGCATATAAATTCGGAGAATCAACTTTTATGATTTATACTGGTGCACCTCAAAATACTCGTCGTAAAGCTATTGAAGATTTAAATATTGAACGTGGCCAAGCGTTTATGGCTGAACACGGTTTATCGAATATTGTAGTACATGCACCTTATATAATTAATATTGCTAATACCGAAAAACCTCACGTCTTTAATCTTGGCGTTGAATTTTTACAAAGTGAAATAGAACGTACTCAAGCAATTGGAGCACGTGACATAGTTCTACATCCGGGTTCACATGTCGGTGCAGGTGAAGAAAAAGGTACTAAAAAGATTATCGAAGGTTTAAATGAAGTACTAACAAACGATAATAATGTACGTATCGCTTTAGAAACAATGGCTGGGAAAGGTTCAGAAATAGGTAGATCATTTGAACAAATCGCTGAAATTATTAACGGTGTAGAGCATAATGAACGCTTATCTGTATGTTTTGATACATGCCACACACATGATGCAGGGTACAATGTAAAAGAAGATTTCGATGGCGTATTAAACGAATTTGATAAAATCGTAGGCGTTGATCGAATTAAAGTAGTGCACGTAAATGATAGTAAAAATCCTATTGGCGCCCATAAAGACCGCCACGAGAATATTGGATTTGGTCATATTGGATTTGAGGCTTTAAATTATATTGTACATCATGATACTTTCAAAGATATACCGAAAATTTTAGAAACACCTTATGTGGGTGAAGATAAAAAGAACAAAAAACCACCATATAAATTTGAAATTGAAATGTTGAAAAACCAACGTTTTGAAGCAGATTTAAAAGAACAAATTTTAAATCAGTAATTATCTATAGATTAAGTTGAGACGATATATATTGTTAATTGACTGTGATTATTAAAACAGCCAATAGTAACTCCTATATCGTACTTAACTTAATCTTTTTATCTTTAAGTCGTAAACATTACTATTTACATATATACAAGTAAGCTGTATAGTATTACTCGAGGTGAAAAAATGGCTACACCAGTTTTTGAATTAAAAAATTTAGATTATTATTTTGATAATAAAAAAGTATTGGATAACATTAATATTAAAATCAATCCGGGTGAGTTTTTGGCCATTGTTGGTCCAAATGGCGCAGGGAAATCAACATTATTAAAAGTTATTTTGGGGTTATTACCAATACAAAAAGGAAAAATCTTTGTTGATGGCAAAGATTATAAAGGTAAACAATCGCTGTTAAAAATTAGTTACGTCTCTCAAAAAGCACTATCATTTAAAGCAGGATTTCCAGCAAGCGTCAAAGAGGTTGTTCTTAGTGGCTTAACTAAACGTAAAAGGCTAGGTCAATGGTTTAATAAACGTGATGACGAAAAAGTTAGAGCTGTGTTAACACGACTAAATATTAGTCATTTAATTGATAAAAATATCGCCGAATTGTCTGGTGGACAACAACAACGGATTTTAATTGCGCGTGCATTAATTAGCAACCCAAGTGTGTTAATTCTAGATGAGCCTACTAATGGAATTGATGCAAAACACGTTAACGAATTTTACGACACATTAGATAAATTGAAAGCTGAAGGTGTTACTATTATTTTGGTGACACATGATATTGGAGTAGTAGCAGATACTGCAACAGAAGTTGCTTGTTTAAATAAGCACATCCATTTTCACGGCACTACTGAAGATTTTAAATCACTAGATGAAGTTCAAATTTCTAAAATTTACGGACATCCAATTCAATTTGTCGATCATCAACATAATAGGGAGTGCTGTACAAATGATTGATGCACTATTGAATTTTGATTTTATGCGTTATTCACTTTTAAGCGGTATTTTAATAGGTTTTATCGCACCATTAATAGGTGCTTTTATCGTTGTTAGACGCTTATCACTTATTGCTGATGCACTAAGCCATGTTACACTTGGCGGAATTTCTTTTGGCATGTATGTTATTACTTTATTACCTGCCTTGACTTTTATTAATCCGATGTGGTTTGGTATATTATTTGCTGTTATCGGTGCTTTGTTAATTGAGAAATTACGAACGTCATATAGTAATTATCAAGAAATTGCAATTCCCATCATTATGAGTACAGGGATTGCGTTAAGTGCTATTTTCATATCACTCGCAGAAGGCTTTAATCAAGAAATAGTAGGCTTACTTTTTGGTTCAATTAGTGCCGTGACAATCAGTGATTTAATTACAATATTAATTGTTGTTGTAATTGTATTGTTTTTCATTTTAACCTTTTACAAGGAACTTTTTGTCTTATCATTTGATGAAGAATATAATAAAGTAATCGGAATACCAAAATGGATTCAATTTGTTTTTATTGTCATCGTCGCTATGGTTATTTCTGCATCTATGCGTGTGGTAGGAATACTCTTAGTCAGTGCATTAATTACATTACCCGTTGCAATTACTATGCGCTTAACGAAAGGGTTTAAGCAACTTATTATTTGGAGTATTATTATTGGTGAAATTTCAGTTATAGGCGGATTGATATTAGCATTTTACATCAATATATCACCTGGAGGCGTCATCGTTGTTTTATTAGTTTTATTATTAATGCTTACTATGTTATATCAAAAATTAAGTACATATAAGCACAAAGGAGCTGATACGGATGAAAACTGAAGAAGCGATTAAGATTATTAAACAACATGGTCATAAATATACCGATAAACGTCGAGATATGTTAAATATCTTTGTCGATGAAGATAAATATATTAATGCAAAACATATACAACGAGGCATGGATCAACACTATCCAGGTATTTCTTTCGATACTATTTATAGAAACTTACATTTATTTAAGGAACTTAATATTATTGAAAGCACTGAATTAGATGGTGAAATGAAATTTAGAATTGCATGTGCTGAACACCATCATCATCATTTTATATGTGAACAATGTGGTGACACAAAGGTCATAGAGTTTTGTCCAATGGAAGAGATTAAATCGAAATTACCAGGCGTCGAGATTAAACAACATAAATTGGAAGTTTACGGCATTTGTGAACAATGTCAATTAGCATAATAATTTAAAAATATGATTGATAATAAGGCTAATTCAAATTTTGAATTAGCCTTATTATTTTGTTACCACGTGTGCAAAACATTACCAAAAGTGTCTTTTTATTAAAAATGTAAACGTAAAACATAGGTCAATAGTACGAATTACTTTTTATTTTATAATTTCTAACATTTATATGTTTAAATATTGCGAATTTGAGATATACTAATAAAGTAGCAAAGATGACAACTAATCTTTCAAAACAGTTATGCGCTAAGCATTTTGATTGTTGTAAGTAAGTTTAATTGTTATGCTTTATATATGATTAATTAGGAGGATGATTATTTATGGCTTTTGAATTACCAAATTTACCTTACGAGTTCGATGCATTAGAACCACACATCGATAAAGAAACAATGGAAATTCATCATGACAAGCACCACAACACATATGTTACAAAATTAAATGCAGCAGTAGAAGGTACTGATTTAGAATCTAAATCAGTTGAAGAAATCGTCGCTAACTTAGATAGCGTACCTGAAGATATTCAAACAGCTGTGCGTAACAATGGTGGAGGACATATCAACCATTCATTGTTCTGGGAATTATTAACTCCTAACTCTGAAGAAAAAGGTACTGTAGTTGATAAAATTAAAGAACAATGGGGTTCTTTAGATGCATTTAAAGAAGAATTTGCAAATAAAGCTGCAGCACGTTTTGGTTCAGGTTGGGCATGGTTAGTAGTAAATAACGGTAACTTAGAAATCGTTACTACACCTAACCAAGACAACCCATTAACTGAAGGTAAAACACCTATTTTAGGTTTAGATGTTTGGGAACATGCATACTACTTAAAATATCAAAATAAACGTCCAGATTACATCAGTGCTTTCTGGAATGTTGTTAACTGGGAAAAAGTTGACGAACTATATAATGCAGCTAAATAAAAAGCTCATTTTATGACGACCTTTAAATGAGGTCGTCATTTTTTTGACTAAAATAATAGAAAAAATTCAACATTTCATATATCATTTATAGTGAGAACTTTTGAATAGAGGTAGGTTGATTTGTTAAAAAGATTAAAAGAAAAGTCAAATATTGAAAAAACAAGAGCTACAATGAACAAGAGAATTAGTTTTATTTTTGGCATTATTGTGTTCATTTTTGCAATTATAGTATTGCGCCTCGGTTATCTACAAATTGCCCAAGGTTCTCATTATAAACAGTTGATAAAAAATAGTGAAAATATTACTGTAAATGAATCTGTACCTAGAGGCAGAATACTAGATCGAAATGGAAAAGTAATTGTAGATAATGCATCAAAAATGTCTATTACATACACACGTGGTAAAAAAACGTCACAGTCTGAAATATTAGACACAGCAACAAAACTTTCAAAACTCATTAAAATGGATACGGATAGTATTACTGATAGAGATAAACAAGATTTTTGGGTGCAAAAGCATCCACAAAAATCTAAAGACATGATGCAACATGAAGAAAGTTTATTAAATGACGGTAGCATTACGCAAGAACAATATGACGAAACATTACGTAACAAAATCACTAAAAAACAATTGGATTCTCTTAGTGATGATGATTTACAAGTGTTAGCAATTTATAGAGAAATGATGGCTGGCTCAACTCTAGATCCACAAACTATTAAAAATGAAGATGTCAGTGAGGAAGAGTACGCAGCCGTATCACAAAAACTTTCAGATTTACCTGGTGTAAATACTGCAATGGACTGGGATCGAAAATATCCTTATGGCGATACATTGCGTGGTATTTTAGGTGACGTATCGACATCTAAAGAAGGTATACCTAAAGAATTAACAGATAAATACTTATCTAAAGGTTATTCACGAAATGATCGTGTCGGCAAATCTTACTTAGAATATCAATATGAAGATGTATTACGTGGTAAAAAGAAAGAAATGAAATATACTACGGATAAATCAGGAGAGATAATTGATTCTAAAGTAGTCAACCCTGGTTCACGTGGAGATGACTTAGTACTTTCTATTGATGTAGACTTGCAAAAGAAAACTGAAGAATATCTAGAAGAGCAAATTAAAAAATTGCGTAGTGAAGGTGCTAAGGATATGGACAATGCTTTGATGGTTGTTCAAAATCCTAATAATGGAGACGTCTTAGCAATGGTAGGTAAACAAATTGATAAAGATGGTAGTCTCACTGATTTTGATATCGGAACATTTACAGCACAATATACTGTAGGTTCGTCAGTTAAAGGTGGTACACTCTTAGCTGGTTATCAAAACGATGCTATTAATGTTGGAGAAGAAATGATTGATGAACCGCTCGAATTTTCAGGTGGATTGAAAAAACATTCTTACTTTAACCAAGATGGAAAAGTAAGAATTGATGATAAAGAAGCATTAATGCATTCTTCCAACGTTTACATGTTTAAAACTGCTTTAAAAATTGCTGGGTCACCATATACACCAAATATGAACTTACCTTCAGATATTTCCATTGCTGGTCAAAAACTACGTAAAGGTCTTAATCAAGTTGGTCTCGGTGTGAAGACAGGTATAGATTTACCAAATGAAACAAGTGGTCAAATTGAGCCATTAAATAATAATCCTGGTAACTACCTTGATTTAGCTATTGGTCAATATGATACTTATACTCCTTTACAGTTGTCTCAATATGTTTCAACGATTGCTAATAATGGTTATCGTATTCAACCACATATCGGTCTTCAAATTCATGATGCAACTAATAAAGATTCATTAGGTCCTGTCAAACACAAAGTTAAAGGCAACGTGTTAAATAGAGTAAACAACACGCAAGATCAAATTGACCAAGTTCAAGAAGGTTTTGATATGGCGTTTAACGAAGAAGAAGGAACTGGTTATGAAAGCTTTAATGATACTACCGTTCCAAGTGCTGGTAAAACTGGTACTGCCGAAGTATTCCAAGATGGTAAACCTAAAGTTAACTCAACTTATATTGGTTATGCACCAATAAAAGATCCACAATTAGCATTTTCAATAGTTTATACGAATCAACCTGTTCCTGAACCATGGTTAAATGGTGGAGATGTTGGTAGAGATGTTATAGATTATTATTTTAAAAATAAAAAATAATGGCATTTAGCTATTAAAAGTAACATAATTTAATTACAAAACGTTGATGTATGGCATTTGGTATAAAATAATACTTTTCAATTTTCATGCAAAGTGGTATGATTAATTAGTCGAATTTTGAAAAGGTAAGGAGGAATTAGCATGCGCGTAAACGTAACTTTAGCTTGCACAGAATGTGGTGAAAGAAACTACATTTCAACAAAAAATAAACGTACTAATCCTGAACGTATAGAAATGAAAAAACACTGTGCTAGAGACAATAAACATACATTGCACCGTGAAACAAAATAATAATGTCTGAAGATAACCAGGTTCTTGATGAACCTGGTTATTTTTATGTCAGTGAGTGATTAATGACATGATAATGGAATAACGTTATAATAAGGACAGTATAAATAAAAATGAAGGTGAACATGTGGATAAAAAAACATTGCGCACAAATATGATTAAACAAATGAAATCATTTGTTGGTGAAGCTAAACGCACAGCTGATTTACATCTTGCTACTCAATTATATCAATCAATAACATATCAATCTGCACAACGTATTGGGATTGTTTTAGCAATGAGTCACGAAGTAGATACATATCAAATTATTAAACATATGCTTAATGACGGCAAAGAGGTATTTGTACCTCATACTGATTATGAGAATCGTGTTATGACATTTAAAGAAATTAACGATTTATCTCAAATTGGTAAGGATGACAAGGGGATTAACTATATTACTGCAGACACAACGATAACAAATGAGCTAGACTTAGTTATTGTACCTGGAGTAGTTTTTAATGACCAAGGATACCGTATAGGCTATGGTGGAGGCTATTTTGATAAATTTTTAAGCCAACACGAACAACAAACACTGAGTTTAATTTATGATTTCCAATTAAACGATTTCGAACCAGAGTCTCATGATCAACCAGTAGAAACATATATTGTAGCAACAACTAAATGACGGAGGCAAAAATGATTACAAAAAAGCATTTTTGGAAATGTGTTTATTTATGGATTAGATATTATAATTATCAACTTAAACACTATAACCAAGATACAGAAGAAGTTTGGTTAGCGCATAAACAACGACAAACAATAAAAATATTTAGAAACGACGTGCAATCAGCACAAGAAATTCGATTAACAAAAGAGAGAATTCAAGAACACAGAGAAGATATCGCAAACTTTGTTGATTTTGAACCTCAAAACATAGACATTTACTGTTTTACAAATAACCAATTTGTTGAAGAACATTTAAATGAACATCAACCTATAAAACTAACAATTAAAGTATTACATAATGATGTAAGTATTGAACGCACTATGCCTAATTACATTATGAAACGATTGTATCAAAACAATAATGCGAAACACACAACTACTACATACAAACAAAAATCATTAAATCAAAGTCCTATTGAAAAACACATGATAAAATTTTCACCAGTCACTTATACATTGATAGGTATTAACGTCATTATATGGCTATTAATGATTTTATTTTTCAATCGTTTTTCAGAATTAAAACTATTAGATGTAGGTGGATTAGTACACTTTAATGTAGTACATGGAGAATGGTATCGATTAATTTCTTCCATATTTTTACATTATAATTTTGAACATATCTTAATGAATATGCTAAGTCTCTTTATTTTTGGCAAAATAGTGGAATCTATCGTCGGTCATTGGAGAATGTTAGTAATATTCTTATTCTCAGGGTTATTTGCGAATTTTGCTTCATTATCATTTAATATTGATACTATTTCAGTAGGAGCAAGTGGTGCAATTTTCGGTCTTATCGGTTCATTATTTGGATTTATGTATATAAGTAAGATTTTTGAACGCAAATTAGTCGGTCAATTGCTTATCGCATTAGTAATCTTGATTGGTATTTCGTTATTTATGGATAACATCAATGTTTGGGCTCATATCGGTGGTTTTATTGGTGGTTTGTTCATTACACTTTTAGCATATTATTTTACCGCAAATCGTAATGTTTTTTGGATTTTACTGGTGCTAATTTTAATATTATTTATCGTATCACAAATAAGAATCTATACAATTAAAGAAGATAATATTTATAACACTATTATTGCTAAACAGATGAAGGAAGATAAATATAAAGAGGCTAAGCAAATGGTTGCTGAAACAATCGACAAAAATTATGCCGATGATGAAACATACTATTTAAAGGGATTGATTACGACTACTGTTGATTCTAGAGCTGAAGCTATTTCCGATTGGGAACGTGGACTGAAAACATTTCCTGATTCTGGATTGTTAAACTACGAGTTAGCTGTCGCTAACCGTGCATTAGACGATAAAGATGAAGCATTGAAATATATCAATGCAGCATTAAAATTAAATCCTGGTAATGAAAATTATCAAAATTTAAAAAAAGAATTGGAAGACTAATATGCAAGAACAAATTAACGACTTTTATGATGTCTTACAGTTATTAAAAAAATATGGTTTCATTGTTTATTTTAAAGATAACAATGATACGCTAGAAATGATTGAGCAAGAAATTAATTCTTTATATCATTATAATTTATTATCAAAACATAATTATCTAAAATGTAAAATGATAATTAGTCAACGCAGGGAATAATAAACGAAATTGTCTATATAAACCTAGAATAGTCATGACTATTCTAGGTTTTATTTTGTATTATATGAATCAGTAAAATAAAGTTGAGAGGTAAGAAATAGTTATATTTACTTCTTTGTGCATTGAAGAAGTTAGTTCAAAAAATAAAAATTGTATTTTTTAATATTTGTTGCAAAAGAAAACCATAATAAGAGTAAACAAATTGACAAAGTTAACTATAAATTTGATAATTAATGCAAGCTATATAACAGATGAGCACTTGCTATGTATTATGATATAATTTAAGTAACTGAATAAATGAATTCGCGTGTATATATTCATGGTGAACATTTTGTTTAACGACAGCTTTTCTTGTTTTAACGTTTGCTTACAGCTGATAGTGAGTAAATTAGGATTTCAACATAATTCTTAAACACATTGTTTATAACACGCCATCAAACAAACTAGAAAAGGATGAGTAGGTAAATGAGTAAAATTATTTTAGCAGCCGATGTCGGTGGCACAACATGCAAACTTGGAATATTTGATGAACAATTAGAAAGAATAACTAAATGGTCTATAGATACAGATACATCAGATTCAAGTGGATATAACCTATTGAAAAATATTTACGATTCTTTTGTAGCTCAAGTAGCTAATTTAAATTATAACTTTGATGATGTTTTAGGTGTTGGTATTGGGGTGCCAGGACCTGTAGAATTTGAAACGGGAACAGTTAATGGGGCTGTCAATCTGTATTGGCAAGGTAATGTCAACGTGAGAGACATCTTCCAACAGTTTGTGGACTGCCCAGTTTATGTTGATAATGATGCGAATGTAGCTGCTTTAGGTGAAAAACATAAAGGCGCAGGCGAAGGTGCTGAAGATGTTGTAGCAATTACACTTGGTACTGGTCTTGGTGGTGGCATTATTTCAAACGGTGAAATTGTACATGGTCACAATGGATCTGGTGCAGAAATTGGACACTTTAGAGTAGACCATGATCAACGTTTCAATTGTAACTGTGGTAAATCTGGATGTATAGAAACAGTTGCATCAGCGACGGGCGTAGTTAATTTAGTTAATTTTTATTATCCAAAATTAACATTTAAATCATCTATACTAGAATTAATTAAAAATAATAAAGTAACTGCAAAAGCTGTATTTGATGCTGCGAAAGCTGGAGACCAATTTTGCATATTTATAACGGAACGTGTAGCTAATTACATCGCTTATTTATGTAGCATAATTAGTGTGACAAGTAATCCGAAGTATATTGTTTTAGGTGGCGGTATGTCTACGGCAGGTTTAATATTAATTGAAAATATTAAAACAGAATATCATAACTTAACATTTACACCAGCTCAGCACAATACTGAAATCGTTCAAGCGCAACTTGGAAATGATGCAGGAATTACTGGCGCTGCTGGTTTAATTTATACGTATGTACTTGAAAAGGACGGTGTCAAATAATGGCAATTGTGGATGTAGTAGTAATTCCTGTTGGAACTGAAGGTCCAAGTGTCAGTAAATATATTGCAGAAATTCAAACCAAATTAAAAGAATACAAAAAAGCTGGTAAAATAGACTATCAATTAACACCTATGAATACTTTAATCGAAGGAGATTTAAAAGATTTATTGGAAGTTGTACAAGTAATCCATGAATTACCTTTTAATAAAGGATTAGATAGAGTCTGTACGAATATACGTATTGATGATCGCCGTGATAAATCTAGAAAAATGGATGAAAAATTAGATTCAGTGCAACAACATTTAGATAAAAGTGGTGACCCAAATGAGAATATCTAATTTAACTTTAGGTCCTGTAGATACCAATACTTATTTTATCGAAAATGATAAAAACATAATTATTGTAGATCCTGCAGCTGAAAGTGGTCAAATTATTCAAAAAGTTAATCAAATTAATAAAACAGTAAAAGCAGTGGTGTTAACACATGCTCATTTTGATCATATAGGTGCTTTGAATGATATTGTTACAAAGTATAATGTACCTGTTTATATGCATTCTAAAGAATTTGATTTTCTTACGAACACTCAAAAAAATGGCTCTGAAAAATTCAAACAATTTGGTTTACCTGCCATTACAAGTGATGTAAAGCCTGAACCATTAAGTGAAGGAAAAGCACAAATTGCAGATTTCACTTTCGATGTATTGCATACACCAGGACATTCACCGGGCAGTTTAACTTTTGTTTTTCCTGACTTTGCTGTAGTTGGTGACACTTTATTTAAACAAGGTATTGGTAGAACAGACTTATACCAAGGTGATTATGAGACTTTAGTGGACTCAATCAAAGATAAATTATTTGAATTAGATGGTGATTTACCATTATTCCCTGGACATGGACCACATACTACAGTTGATGATGAACAATTAAATCCATATTTATAAATAGCAAGTAAAATTATCACCTTCTACGTGTATATATGTAGGAGGTGATTTTTTGAAATTGTTATTTGAAGATATTATGACCAAGGCCATAAAACAGAAAACGTCTGATATTCATTTTATACCAGTCGAAAATGAAGTAGTTATTAAATTGCGGGTGAATGAAAGTTTAATAGATTTTCAAAAAATGACTAAGCATACCTATGCTAAACTTTTAACTTATATGAAATATCAAGCATGCCTAGATGTTTCTACACACCACATTGCACAAAGTGGCCGTTATATTTATAACTATAAGCAGTTATATTACTTACGTATTTCCACGTTGCCGTTATCATTAGGAATTGAAAGCTGTGTTATTAGAATAATTCCACAATACTTCTACCAATCAACTGAAGAAATGCAATTGGATTATTTATATCATTTAATGACGAAAAAACAAGGCTTGGTGTTATTCACAGGTCCAACAGGCTCGGGGAAAAGTACATCAATGTATCAAATGAGTTTGTATGCAAAAGAACAATTAAATTTAAATGTGATTACTATTGAAGACCCAGTTGAAAGAATTATAGATGGTATTACGCAAATTTCGGTAAACACTAAAGCTGGCATTGACTATCACAATTCTTTTAAAGCTATTTTAAGATGCGATCCAGACGTAATCTTAATTGGTGAAATAAGAAATGCTGAAATAGCTAAACAAGTCATACACGCGAGTTTAAGTGGACATCTTGTTTTGACAACATTACATGCCAATAGTTGTGAAGGGGCATTACTTCGTTTATTAGAAATGGGGCTCACAAATCAGGAATTAGTACAAACTATTATTAATATTACTAACCAACGACTCATTACTTCTAATGACAAGCATCGATATTTAGTAGCAGAAAGCTTATCACATGAAGATATACATTACTTCTTTAACAATAATTATAGACTACCAGAAGATTTCCAAACTTTGCCGAATATATTACAACGATTATCGCAAAAGGGGGTTATTTGTGAAAAAGTGGTACAAAAATACATTTAACCAAAAAAAGCTCAGTGATAAGGATAAAATTAGTCTTATTGGTCGTTTACATGATTTACTTACACATGGTTTTACAATTTCTGAGGCATTTCACTTTATAATAAAACAATACAACATTCCAGAACAGTATAAAGCTGAGTTACTGGCATATATAGCTGAAGGTGCAACGTGTAATCAACTGTTATCACAGCTAAAGTATCCAAAACCCACGATAATGTTAGTATTATTTGCTGAAAAATTTAGCGATTTAAACGAATGTTTACCACATATTCAAGACTATTTAAAAAGAAACTATGAAGTAAAGCTATACTTGTTAAAAGCTTTACAATACCCCGTTATTTTATGTAGTATATTCTTCTTGATGCTCACCATTTTAAATCATACAGTTATTCCAGAGTTTGAAACGTTATTTGCAACAATGGATGTGACTCGTTCTCCATTTCAACACTTATTGACATACTCGATTATGGTCTTACCGAAATTTATTAGTATATTTTTTATTAGTATATTCCTCATTTTAATTATTATGCGTAAAATTATTCAACGTTTACCCATTAATAAACAAATTAGATTACTTTCTAAGCTTCCAATTTTCCACCATTATTACCGTTTATATAAAACATATCAATTTGCTTCTGAATTCGCGTTATTTTACAAACACGGTGTTACCTTGCATCACATCGTAAACTTATATCAGCAACAGGAAGATTTATACCTCAATTATTTAGCTTCTGTAATTGCAATTCATACCACTAAAGGAGATACATTAGACCAAATATTATCACGTGTACCTTGTATTGAAACAGAATTAATTACATTTATACAACAAGGTGAACGCAGTGGTAAATTAGGTATTGAGCTACAACTTTATAGCACAATCATTATTGATAAAATTCAAAATAGATTTCAACAGCAAATTCGTTTTATACAACCCACAATCTTTCTAATACTAGCGATATTAATTGTCGCACTTTACGCAGTAATTATGCTACCGATGTTTGATTTAATGCAAACTTTAAAATAATAACTTATTAAAAGGAGTAAATATGAAAAAAATGTATAAAAGAACTGTTACAAAAGCTTTTACATTAATAGAAATGTTACTCGTACTATTAATCATTAGTTTATTACTCATACTAATAATCCCTAATATTGCAAAACAATCAAAGCATATACAAAATACAGGTTGTAAAGCACAATTAAAAATGGTCGATAGCCAAATAGAAGCATACACATTAAAAAATAATCAAGCACCAGCAACAATAGATGACCTTGTTCGAGAGGGGTATATTAAAGAGAATCAAAAACAATGTAAATCCGGTGCAAATATTACAATTACTAATGGTGAAGCTGTTGCTAGCTAGGCACGCATTTACTTATATTGAAATGTTATTTGTTTTATCAATTATTGCGATTATATTGTATATGCAAATGAAATTTCTACATGACACACACAGCGTTTATACACGTGACAATCAAATTCAGCAGTTGATTCTAAAATTTTACTATTTTAAATCTAAAGCAATTAAAGAAAACCAATCTATAACAATGTTTTTCAAACCATATAATCAAGAAATATCTATGATGGATATGCAAAATACATCATATCAACCCATACTAATTACTAATGGTTTCATCCATCCTAAAACTAATTTAAAACACCTGACATTTGATAAACATGGTAATACACATCAATTTGGTTCATTATATATTAAATTACAGCAGCAACTTTTCCGAATAATATTTAATATTGAAAAAGGGACTATTAGATATGAAAAAGTTAAAGAGTAATATATTGCTGGATAGTTTATTAACATTTTCACTAATCATGACGCTTTGCCTCGAAATTATTCCATTAACTTATCAATTAGAAACTACACTTCAAAATCAATTGAACAAACTAGAGGCTAAAAGAATTTTACTTTATGATTTAACTTTATCCAAGACTATTGATAAAAAGTCTAAAACAATTGCTCAATATAAAATTACCTATCATTTAAAAAACGTGTGTATTAAGAATCACAGTTTGAAAGAAGATCTTTGCTATGAATATAAGAATAAAAAGCTTTAGTTTTATCGAAATGCTATTTACGATGTTGATTTTAACAATTGCTGCTCATTTACTCCCATTACTTATCAAACAAGCAGTACTATTTAATTCACATTACACCTCCACACAATATATAGAACTAGAATTATTTGCACGTGATATCACTCAATCTATCGTTACTTCACAACATAAATTAACAATTATTCATCCCCAGAAATTTTCAATAGCAACCTCGAAAAATCAAACATATTCTTATAGTTATAAAAATGGAAAAGTTATTAAACAAGTAAATGATAACGGATATATTATTTTATTGAATAATGTATTATCTTTTCGTGTAGCAACAATAGCAACCCATCATTTAGCAATACATTTAAAATTAGTAGAAAAGGGGGAATATTTTGAAAAAACAATCTATTTATAGTATGAAAGGGTTTTTATCCTCTTTTGTTGCCGGGTTTTTTATGCTATATTTATCTTTAATATCTTTCTATTTAATTCATCATAGTTTAAAACTTAAAACTTTAAATAATATAGAAAAATATTATGATTCCCAAATTGAAAAACACATATAAAAGGAAGATTTCATTCATGAATAGTGCTTTAACGCCAATAGTATTAATAGGATTTATGGGTACTGGCAAAACAACATTAGGTCAGTACATGGCAAAAGCTAATAATTACACATATATTGATTTAGATCATTATATTGTAGAACAAGAACAAAGAACCATCCCAGAAATTTTCGAGTCAGATGGTGAATCTGTTTTTAGACAATTAGAAGCATTTTATTTACAACAATGTCTCGAACAGTACGATATTATTGCTACTGGTGGAGGTATTATTGAAGGTGAACAATCGCTCCAATTGTTGAAACAAGTAAAATATGTTTATTGGTTAGATTGTGAATTAGAGGTTTTATATGAACGTGTGAAATCCGACGAAAATCGACCGAACGCGAATAACAAAACATTTCCTGAATTAAAATGGTTGTATTTATCTAGGGTTTCAAGATATAATGAAATCGCATTCAAAAAAGTTAATAGTAATCAAAAACTTTGTGATTTACAGAGTGAAATTATACAAAGTTTGATTAGCGATTGATCAGTGTTGGAGAGAATGACAATGTATAAACGTCATCGCCGAAGGTGCAAGTTTAACGAAACTCTCAGGCAAAAGGATAACACTGTGACGCGTTCCTGAATAATGTGACAGGGTAGCTTATTTAGCTATCCTGTTTTTTTAATAAATATTTAATTGGGGGTATCTTGATGTCTAGTAATCTTAAACAAACGCCATTGTACCAAACATTTGTGGACAGTGGAGCTAAAATTGTAGAATTTGGTGGTTGGGCAATGCCTGTCCAGTTTTCTAGTATTAAAGAAGAACATAATGCTGTTCGAACTGCGGTAGGATTATTTGATGTTAGTCATATGGGAGAAGTACTAATAGAAGGTCCAGAAGCTGACCAATTGGTTCAATACCTACTTTCAAATGATACCGATCAGCTTACTACAGAAAAAGCACAATATACTGCTTTATGTAATGAGGATGGTGGCATTATTGATGATTTAATAACATACAAATTAGCTGACCAATCTTATTTACTTGTTGTCAATGCAGGTAATACAGATAAAGATTTTGAATGGATGCAACAACATGCACAAGATTTTGATGCTCAAGTAACGAATGTATCAAACCAATATGGTCAATTGGCAGTTCAAGGTCCTGAGGCACGTGGACTTATACAGGAGCATGTAGATATTGACGTATCCGAAATGAAACCATTTGAATTCAAAACAAACGTATCTTGTTTTGGTAAAAATGTAATTCTTTCACAATCAGGTTATACCGGTGAAGATGGTTTTGAAATTTATTGTGAAGCACAAGATACTGTAGAAATATGGGATAACCTTATTGATAACAATGTAGTACCTTGTGGATTAGGTGCTAGAGATACCTTAAGATTGGAAGCTGGTTTACCTTTACATGGTCAAGATTTAACTGAATCAATCACACCATATGAAGCTGGAATTGCTTTTGCGGCTAAGCCATTAATAGAGGCTGATTTTATAGGGAAATCTGTATTAAAAGATCAAAAAGAAAATGGATCTAAACGCAGAGCTGTTGGATTAGAAATGATAGATAAAGGCATTCCAAGAACTGGTTATAAAGTATATGACCTGGATAATAATGAAATTGGTGAAGTAACTTCGGGTACGCAATCTCCATTTTCTGGTAAATCAATCGCTTTAGCATTAATTGAGAGAAGCGAATTTGAATTAGATAAAGAAGTATTGGTTCAGGTTAGAAAGAGACAAGTTAAAGCTAAAATCGTTAAAAAAAATCAAATTTCAAAATAGTATTGAGGGGTGTACAAAGTGAGTCATCGTTATATTCCATTAACTGAACAAGATAAACAAGAAATGTTAGATGTTATAGGTGCGAAGTCCATTGATGAATTATTTGGAGATGTACCTAAAGATATTTTATTAAACGACGAATTACAAATTGCTAATGCTGTTCCGGAAACAACATTATTTAGAAAGTTAAGTCAAATCGCAAGTAAAAACGTCACTAAAGAAACACATACATCATTTTTAGGTGCCGGTGTATATGATCATTATGCGCCATCTGTAGTTGATGCTATGATTTCTAGATCAGAATTTTACACTGCATATACGCCATACCAACCTGAAATATCACAAGGGGAATTACAAGCTATTTTTGAATTCCAAACGTTAATTTGTGAATTAACAGATATGGATATTGCCAATTCTTCTATGTATGATGGAATGACAAGTTTTGCAGAGGCATGTATTTTAGCCTTCAACCAAACTAGAAAAAATAAAATTGTCGTTTCTAAAGGCATGCATTACCAAGCATTACAAGTGTTGAAAACATATGTAAAAACACGTGAAGAGTTTGAAATTGTAGAAGTTGATTTAGATGGTACTATTACAGATTTAGATAAATTAGAAAAAGCAATAGATGATGATACTGCTGCAGTTGCAGTACAATATCCTAACTTCTATGGTTCTATTGAAGATTTGGAAAAAATTCAATCCTTTATCGAATCTAAAAAAGCATTGTTTATTGTCTATGCGAATCCACTTGCACTTGGCTTATTAACTCCACCTGGTACTTTTGGAGCTGATATTGTTGTTGGTGATACGCAACCGTTCGGTATTCCAGCACAATTTGGTGGACCACACTGTGGCTTTTTCGCAACAACTAAAAAATTAATGCGTAAAATACCTGGTCGCTTAGTTGGTCAAACAGAAGATGATGATGGTAACCGTGGCTTTGTATTAACATTACAAGCACGTGAACAACATATTCGTCGTGACAAAGCAACCTCAAACATTTGTTCAAACCAAGCATTAAATGCACTGGCTTCATCAATATGTATGTCAGCACTTGGTAAACAAGGCATATATGATATCGCAGTTCAAAACTTTGAAAATGCTAACTATGCAAAAGAACAATTTAAAGCACAAGGTTTTAAAGTTGCAGAAGGTACATCATTTAACGAATTTGTTGTAACATTTGATAAACCAATCGCAGAAATTAACCAATTATTAGCTGAAGAAGGCTTCATTGGTGGTTTCGATTTAGGCCAAGTAGATTCAAACTTAGCACAAAATATGTTAATTGCAGTAACTGAGTTAAGAACAAAAGATGAAATAGATACATTTGTTGAGAAAGCAGGTGAACTCAATGGTAGTAAGTAAATCAACACCATTAATATTCGAACGTTCTAAAAAGGATAGATATGCTTATTCCTTGCCGCAAAAAGAAATTGATAATGATGCAGTTAATCGTCTTTTAGATGATAAGTTCATTAGAAAAAACAAAGCAGAATTCCCTGAAGTAGCTGAATTAGATTTAGTGCGTCATTATACTGAATTATCTAATAAAAACTTTGGTGTCGATTCAGGTTTTTATCCACTTGGTTCTTGTACGATGAAATATAATCCAAAAATCAATGAAAAAGTGGCACGAATACCTGGATTTGCGGAATCACATCCATTACAAGAAGAAGATCAAGTACAAGGTTCACTGGAAATTGTTCATAATTTACAAGAAGAACTGAAAGCAATTACTGGTATGGATGAAGTTACATTACAACCCGCAGCAGGCGCTCATGGTGAATGGACGGCTTTAATGATCTTTAAAGCATACCATCAAAAAAATGGTGAAGGTCATCGTAATGAAGTAATAGTACCAGACTCAGCACACGGTACTAACCCAGCATCAGCTGCTTTTGCAGGTTTTAAAGCTGTCACTGTTAAATCAAATGAACGTGGAGAAGTCGATGTTGAAGATTTGAAGCGTTTAGTTAATGAAAATACAGCTGCTATTATGTTAACGAATCCAAATACTTTAGGTATTTTCGAAAAGAATATTATGGACATCCGCAACATTGTTCATGAAGCAGGTGGATTATTGTATTATGATGGAGCAAACTTAAATGCCATTATGGATAAAGTAAGACCTGGTGACATGGGCTTTGATGCTGTTCACTTAAACTTGCATAAAACGTTCACTGGTCCTCATGGTGGCGGTGGTCCAGGATCTGGTCCTATCGGCGTTAAAAAGGAACTTGCAAGCTTTTTACCAAAACCAATGGTCGTAAAAGAAAATGATACTTTCAAATATGATAATGATATTGAAAATTCCATCGGTCGTGTTAAACCGTTTTATGGTAATTTTGGTATATATTTACGTGCATATACCTACATTCGAACTATGGGTAATTTAGGTTTGAAAGAAGTTTCAGAAGCAGCCGTACTTAATGCGAATTACATTAAAGCACGCTTAAAAGATCATTTTGAAATTCCTTATGAACAATATTGTAAACACGAATTTGTTCTAAGTGGTTCTAAGCAAAAATCTGAAGGTGTTCGAACATTAGATATGGCGAAACGCTTATTGGATTTTGGTGTACATCCACCAACAATTTATTTCCCACTTAACGTAGAAGAGGGCATGATGATTGAACCAACAGAAACCGAATCCAAAGAGACTTTAGACTATTTTTGTGACTCTATGATTCAAATTGCTGAAGAAGCTAAAAATGATCCGGATAAAGTGTTAGAAGCACCACATACTACTATTATTGATCGTTTAGATGAAACACAAGCTGCGAGAAAACCTGTTTTAAAATTTGAAAACTTACGTAGCGAAAAATAATTAGAAAACCCCCTGATGAACTTTTAAAGTATCATCAGGGGGTTTTTAAAAATTAGCAACGATTTTTAAGAGTATTTACTTACATTAATTTAGTTGAGCATTACTCTATCATTTAAAATTATTACCATCAATTTATTATTTTTTAGATTTAATTTTGCCAGTCCATTTTTTATAACCGCCTTTGAGCATGTACAAATCAGTGTAACCGTTTTTCTTTAATGTACGTGCTGCACGATAACTCGCAATCCCATTCGCATCACAAAGATAAATAGGTTGGTCTTTTCTTAAACCTTGAAATCTTTGTTTAAACATTGTAATAGGAATATTTCTTGAACCAACAATATGGCCATAATCATAGTCAACTTTTTCTCTAACATCAATGACTTGTGCTTTTCTTAAACCGTTATGAAATTCATTTTGATTTAATTCAGTAACAGCTTTTTTATTAAGCATATAGTTAACTATCATATAAACAATGATAATAATTAGTATTGCTAATGCTATAAACCAAAAACTACTCATCTTGCATCCTCCCTATTTTCCCGATAATATATATTATAAGACTGTTATAACGATTTATCAAAATATTTTTGTTATAATGTTAAAGTTCTGTAAACGATAACAAAAATAAATGTTCTTATTTAATATTGATTGGAGTTTTTTATTGTGACTGAAACTTGGAATTTTATAAATACTGGTAGTAATGATCCTTACTATAACATGGCATTTGATGAGGCATTACTAAATTTTGTATCAAGAGGTGAAATTGACCCAGTTATACGCTTTTATACGTGGAACCCGGCTACCTTGTCAGTGGGATATTTCCAAAGATTAACTAAAGAAATTGACACTGCAAAAGTCAAAGCACTTGGCTATGGTTTAATCAGAAGACAAACCGGTGGTAGAGGTGTACTACATGACAAGGAATTGACTTATAGTGTTATTGTTCCTGAATCACATCCTAACATGCCTAGTACAATAACAGAAGCATATCGTGTTATTTCTGAAGGGTTACTTGAAGGATTCAAATTATTAGGATTTGATGCATATTTCGCAATTCCACGTTCCGAAGAAGAGCGAGAAAAGTTAAAGCAACCACGTAGCGCTGTTTGTTTTGATGCACCTAGTTGGTATGAATTAGTAGTAGAAGGGCGAAAAATTGCCGGTAGTGCACAAGTTCGTCAAAAAGGTGTTATATTACAACACGGTTCTTTATTACAAGATGTTGATATTGATGAACTTTTCGACTTGTTTATTTTTAAAAATGATCGCTTGAAAGATAAAATGAAACAAGCGTTTGTCGATAAAGCTGTAGCAATCAATGATATTGCAGAACGTCATATTTCTATTGCTGAAATGGAATCAGCATTTGAAGCTGGCTTTAAAAAAGGTTTAGATATTGAATTCAAACCACTCAAACTTACGCCATCACAATTACAAGAAGTAGATGAATTAATAATAAAATATAAATCTGATGAATGGAATTATCGTAAATAATGAGCTTCATATGCATCTGCACAATAACTTAATACGCTGTTAATTAAACGATTCAGTTATTGATAGTCTAAAACTGTCGACAAATCTTCTGACTTTGTTGGCAGTTTTTATGCACGCTTTTCCCGGGCACTGCCTTAGCCTATAGTCTGCGGAACGTGCTATTTTGAATAACTTATATAAATAAAAATAAACCTTTCGCAAATTAATGCGAAGGGTTTATCTACGTTTTGAGGCTATGTTACTACTTGTCACTCAGCCCTTTATTTTATAGCATGTTGCAAGTTGTAATTAATGTTTATTACGACGTTTAGATTTTCTAACTGCTCGTTTATATTTCCGCTGATCTGGTGTTAAAAAGAAAAAGTAATAAATTAAATAAATAATCCCACCTAATATGGCTAAACTAATAACCATTTGCACGAAACTAAAAATAAACGTATCTAAGTTCATAATTAGTCCAACTAGTGCAACCGCTATGACAAAATAAAATAAAATCTGCTTCATCATTGCTATTATGCTCCTTTCATGTAAGTTATTGTTCGTTAATACTTACTTCAGTTAAGTCTTGTTGCCCTGCTTTTAATTTCTTTTTATCTTTGGCACTGTATCCCTCTTTAATTTTAGCTAAAGCTTTTGATAAGTCTTTATTAAGTGTTTTTATATTTTTGTGCTTACTTTTTGCATCTGAAGACATGTCATCAGTATCAACCTTGCCTTCATATGTAGCGTATGCTTTATCAGTATTACTAATTAACTTGTCTAATTTACTTTGTATTTTCTGATCGGCTTTATTTTTAGTTAAGTCTGGTTCAAGTGAATTATAGTCACTAATGACATTAGCAATATTATCATAATATTTTGATGATGCTTTCATATAATTAACACGCTTTTCATTACTTTTAGCTTTTTTCATATTTGCTTTATCTTGCTTCAAATCAGCAATTTTAGCTTTTTGATCAGTTATACTTTGGTTTAGTTCTTGAATATCTAATTTTAAATTATGATTTTTTTCTCGTAAATCAGTCGATTTTTCTTCTAATGGCGCTAGATTTTGACTACCACATCCCGCGAGTATACATGATGCGCCAATAATTGATATTATTTTCTTTTTCATCATTTTCTCCTAATTCAAAAACTATTTATTATCATATTATTTATGCTATCATTTTAATGTATATAAAGAAAATGTACAAATTTATTGAATAGGGGGATTCAGCATGGACAAACTTGAACAATTAAGATCCTTTATTGCACAAAAACATTTAGATGGTGTCATTGTATTATCTGAATATAACAGACGCTATTTATCAGGTTTTACTGGTACGAGCGGGGCGTTACTTATCACAAAAGAGGACCAGTATTTGATTACTGATTTCCGTTATATTGAACAAGCAACAAGTGAAGCACCAACATTCCATATAATTAATCGACAAAACAGTCTCATTCAATCTCTAAAAGAACAAATAAGCACACTAAATTTACAAAACATTGGTTTTGAAGGAAATTTAGTAAGTTATGATGAGTATTTACAACTCAGTAAATCTTACGTTAGTTTAATTAGTATTAGTGGCGCAATTGAAAAAATTAGAGAAGTTAAAAACCCGACAGAAATTGAAATTATCCAAAGTGCTGCGAATATTGTAGACCAAGCGTATGAGTACATTTTAACAGTAGCCAAAAGTGGTATGACGGAACAACAATTAAAAGCTAAATTAGAAAGTAAATTATTAGAGCTTGGTGCTGAAGGAACATCGTTCTCTACTATTGTTGCATCGGGACATCGTGGTGCCTTGCCTCATGGCGTTGCAAGCGACAAAATTATCGAACAAGGAGATATGATTACCTTAGACTTCGGGGCATATTATCAAGGTTATGCTTCAGATATTACTAGAACATTTGCTATTGGAGAACCTAATCCAAAACTTAAAGAAATTTATAACATTGTATTAGCTGCAAATCAGAAAGCTATAGAAGCTGCTAAAGCTGGTATTTCTAGTAAAGCATTAGATGCGGTTGCCCGTGATTACATTACCAAGCAAGGATATGGTGAGGCATTTGGTCATTCACTTGGACATGGTATCGGTTTAGATGTACATGAAGGGCCAGTTTTAGCAAAAAATACAGACAGTGCCTTACAAGTTAATAATTGTGTTACAATTGAACCCGGCATTTATATAGACGGATTAGGTGGCGTACGTATCGAAGATGATATTTTAATCACAGAAAATGGTTGTCAACGCTTTACTAATTCCACAAAAGACCTTATTATTTTATAGAAGAGCGTATATTTGAGGAGGAAACTGAATGATTTCGGTTAATGATTTTAAAACAGGTTTAACAATTTCAGTAGATAATGGTATTTGGAAAGTAATTGATTTCCAACACGTAAAACCAGGTAAAGGTTCAGCGTTTGTGCGTTCTAAATTACGTAATTTAAGAACAGGTGCTATCCAAGAAAAAACCTTTAGAGCGGGTGAAAAAGTTGAGCAAGCGATGATTGAAAACCGTCGTATGCAATACCTTTATGCAGATGGTGACATGCATGTATTTATGGACAATCAAACTTTCGACCAAATAGAACTAGCAGCTGATTATTTAGAAGATGAACTAAAATACTTAAAAGCTAACATGGAAGTCCAAATTCAAACTTATGAAGGTGAAACTATTGGCGTAGAATTACCTAAAACAGTTGAATTAGAAGTGACTGAAACAGAACCAGGTATCAAAGGAGATACGGCAACAGGAGCTACTAAATCTGCTACTGTTGAAACAGGTTACACTTTAAACGTACCTTTATTCGTTAATGAAGGTGACATTTTGGTAATCAATACAAGCGATGGTAGTTATATTTCAAGAGGCTAAGCCAATAACGAATCTTGGATAATAACTAAACGACAGACAAGCGCTTATGTTAGTGTAATAGTAATAAACTCTATCTGAGTATCAAGTCTACACTCAGCGAGTCAGAAATCATTTCACCTTATATGATTTCTGACTCGCTTTTTATTTTTATGATATAAATACACAAAAATGTAAATTAAAATGATAAAATAATTAATATACGCAATACCAACGTGCATATACTTGAATTGCGTTTTTTAGTCAAGTAAAATAAGCATGGTAGATGAAAACATTCTGAAGGAGTTATATTTATGAATTTTAAAGAGATAAAGGAATTAATAGAAATTTTAGATCAATCAAGTCTTACTGAAATCAATATTGAAGAT
The DNA here is from genome assembly GCF_016890655.1 of Staphylococcus sp. GDY8P72P. Taxonomy (NCBI): domain Bacteria; kingdom Bacillati; phylum Bacillota; class Bacilli; order Caryophanales; family Staphylococcaceae; genus Staphylococcus; species Staphylococcus sp. GDY8P72P. The sequence continues at coordinate 121,221 of NZ_JAFEQJ010000006.1, forward strand.
AAAGGTAATGTAATTAATCTTAAAAAAGAAAAAGAAACTGAAATCATTACACCACAAATTTCACAACAACCTGTTCAACAATCAGTTGCTCCAGCTGAAACACCAGCAACACTACCTAGTGCATCAACGGATGCCACAACTACATCTAATGATAGCGATGCGAAAACAATTAATGCACCAATGGTAGGGACATTTTATAAATCTCCTTCACCAGAAGAAAGCGCCTATGTACAAGTTGGTGATACTGTAGCAAATGACACAACAGTATGTATCTTAGAAGCAATGAAATTATTTAATGAAATTCAAGCTGAAGTTACCGGGGAAATTACTGAAATCTTAGTTGAAGACGGTCAAATGGTTGAGTATGGCCAGCCGTTATTTAAGGTGAAATAATGAATAAAATTTTAATAGCAAATCGCGGAGAAATTGCCGTTAGAATTATTAGAGCATGTCATGAATTAGGATTACAAACAGTAGCTATTTATTCTGAAGGCGATAAAGACGCATTACATACTCAAATAGCAGATGAAGCATACTGCGTTGGACCAACACAATCCAAAGATTCATATTTAAACATCGCAAATATTCTTTCTATTGCAACTTCAACTGGTTGTGATGGCGTACACCCTGGGTACGGTTTTTTAGCTGAAAACGGAGACTTTGCTGAATTATGCGAAGCATGTCAATTGCAATTCATAGGTCCTAATTATGAATCAATTCAAAAAATGGGAATTAAAGACATTGCTAAAGAAGAAATGAAAAAAGCTGATGTTCCAGTTGTTCCTGGTAGCGAAGGATTAATTAAATCTATCGATGATGCAAAAGATATTGCTGAAAAAATAGGTTATCCTGTTATTATTAAAGCTACCGCTGGTGGTGGCGGTAAAGGCATCAGAGTAGCTCGTGATGAAAAAGAATTAGAAAATGGCTATAAGATGACACAACAAGAAGCAGAAACTGCTTTTGGTAATGGGGGTTTATATTTAGAAAAATTCATCGAAAACTTCCGACACATAGAAATTCAAGTCATAGGCGATAAGTTTGGCAATGTAGTTCATTTAGGTGAGCGTGATTGTACAATACAGCGTCGTATGCAAAAACTAGTCGAAGAAGCACCATCACCCATATTAACGCAAGATAAGCGCGAGGAAATGGGACAAGCAGCTATACGCGCAGCTAAAGCAGTTAACTATGAAAATGCGGGTACAATTGAATTTATTTTTGATTTAGATAGTAATAATTTTTATTTCATGGAAATGAATACACGTATCCAAGTTGAACATCCAGTAACTGAGATGGTCACAGGCGTCGATTTAGTTAAATTACAATTAAAAGTGGCCATGGGCGAAGCGATACCTTTCAAACAAGAGGATGTTGTTATAAATGGTCACGCAATGGAATTTCGTATCAACGCAGAAAATCCATACAAAAATTTCATGCCATCTCCAGGTAAAATCACACAGTATTTAACGCCAGGTGGCTTTGGAGTTAGAATTGAATCTGCATGTTATACGGATTATACAATCCCGCCATACTATGATTCTATGGTTGCTAAACTTATAGTACATCAACCTACACGAGAAGAAACAATTATGACTGGATTACGTGCTTTAGGAGAATTTGTAGTTTTAGGAATTGACACGACAATTCCATTCCATATGCGCTTGTTAAATAACGAAACATTTAGAAGTGGTTTATTTAATACAAAATTCTTAGAAACGCATAATATTATGGATGAAGAAACAGACTAGGAGGTTTGTTTATGGTAAAAGTTGCAGGACATGCACAGTCTAATTTAGGAAATATAGAAATTTCAACAGAGGTACTTGCAGTTACAGCAAGTATAGCTACATCTGAAATTAAAGGTATACATGGTCATTTTAAAGAATTGAGAAATGCGAATTTTGATGAAATTACGCAACGTCAATTAAATAAAGGAATCCAAATTGAAATTAAAGATGAAGATTTATATATCGATGTCTTTTGTGCTTTCGAACAAGGTGTAAATATCTCTGAAACAGCTAAAGCTATTCAAAACGCTATTTATAACGCTTTAACTACAATGACTGCAATTGAACCGAAGCAAATTAATATTCACATTTCGCATATCGCTGCAGCCAAAGGAAATAATAAATAGTAGGTTATTTAGTGACTGAGCCGTAGATATAAAAGAATGACACTTGAAGGAGTTAACAATGAGTAGAAAAGAATCGAGAACACAAGCGTTCCAAACATTATTTCAAATTGAAATTAAAAATAATACACTGACGATTAATGAGGCAATAAACTTTATTAAAGACGAAAATGAAGACTTAGATTTCGACTTTATTACTTGGCTAGTAACAGGCGTTAAAGATCACGAAACGGTATTAGATGATAAAATCCAACCCCATTTAAAAGAGTGGACTTTAGATAGACTGTTAAAAACAGATCGTATTATTTTAAGGATGGCAACTTTTGAATTATTACAAAGTGACACACCTAAAAAAGTAGTTATTAATGAAGCTGTGGAATTGGCAAAACAATTTAGTGATGATGATCATTATAAATTCATTAATGGTGTATTAAGTAATATTGAGTAAAAGAGTGGTAGATAACATGGCTGACTATTTAAGTGTTTCTGCTTTAACAAAATATATTAAATATAAATTTGATCAAGACCCTCATTTACAATCTGTATTAATCAAAGGCGAATTGTCCAACTTTAAAAAGCATTCTAGCGGACATTTGTATTTCAATGTTAAAGACCAGAATAGTGTGATTAATGCGATGATGTTCAAAGGCGTTGCAGCAAAGCTAGATTTTACACCTAAGGAAGGCGACCAAGTATTAGTTGAGGCGCGTGTCTCTGTTTATGAGCGTCGAGGAAACTATCAAATATATGTAAATAAAATGCATATGGATGGCGTAGGAAATTTATATCAAAAACTAGAAGCATTAAAGAAAAAATTATCTGAAGCGGGTTATTTTGATGAACGGCATAAACAAGAGATACCAAAGTACCCCAAAAAAATAGCTGTTCTCACAGCAAGTACAGGTGCAGCAATTCGTGATATTTATTCAACGATTAATAATAGATATCCTCTTGCTGAGCAAGTACAAATCAGTACGTTAGTTCAAGGAGAACAAGCTAAACAAGATATCATTGAAAAGATTCAATACGCTCAATCATTAGATGTAGATACTATCATCATTGGTAGAGGTGGCGGGTCTATAGAAGATTTGTGGAACTTTAATGAAGAAGAAGTTGTCAAAGCAATATTTAATTGTCCTAAGCCCATTATTTCTGCTGTAGGACACGAAACTGATTTTACTTTAAGTGATTTTGTAGCTGATATTAGGGCAGCAACGCCTACACAGGCAGCGGTAATCGCTACACCTGATCAATACGAATTGCATCAACAGCTTCGCCAAGTTAAATTATTTTTAACACGAAATATTAAACAACATGTTCAACAACAACGTAAATATTTAGAACATACAGCTTCTTATTATAAATTTAAAACACCATCATTACTTTATGACCAGCAAATTCAAAAGCGTGATGATTTAGAGAAACAATTAAAATTGAATATGCAGCTAACGTTACAAAATAATAAGCAACAATTATCATTGTTAAAAGGTCAATTTAATTTAAAAACTTTTAAACAAAATATTGTGACACATCGTAATCAAACGCTTCAAAAACAACAAGAATTAACTAAAATTATTCACGCTCAGCTCCATAACAAAAAAACAACACTTGCGAGTAAATTGGATAACCTTAATACTTTAAGTCCAACTAACACAATGTTGCGTGGTTATACAATTGTAAATAAAGATGAACAAGTAATTACAAGTACACAAGATTTAAAAGAAAATGATAATATTGAATTAACAATGAAAGATGGTATCGTTGAGGCTCAAGTAAAGAAAGTTAGGTGTAAAGATGAGTAACAAACAAAGTTTTGAAGAAATGATGGAAGAACTAGAAACAATCGTTCAAAAGTTAGATAATGAGAACGTATCTTTAGAAGAGTCATTAGAATTATATCAGCGTGGTATGAAACTCTCTGCTAGTTGTGATGAAACATTAAAAAATGCAGAACAAAAAGTCAATGAATTAATTAAAGAAGACGAAGAAGTAAAGGAACAAGATAATGAAACAAAAAGTTAACACATTCACTGAAGAAATTAATAATGCAATAGCAGTTATAATACCACAATCACCTTTATCAACTAACTTAGAAGAAAGTATGAGTTATTCATTGGAAGCTGGAGGCAAACGTATTCGCCCAGTTTTACTTTTATTAACATTAGATATGTTGACTAGTAACCATGAACAAGGATTATCACCGGCACTCGCCTTAGAAATGATTCATACTTATTCATTAATTCACGATGACTTACCACCAATGGACAATGATGATTATCGCAGAGGCAAACTGACTAATCATAAAGTTTATGGTGAATGGAAAGCGATCTTAGCTGGAGACGCTTTATTAACTAAAGCATTCGATGTCGTATCGCATGACGAAACACTATCTGACTCTGTTAAACTGAAATTAATACAACGCTTGTCACAAGCAAGTGGTCATTTAGGAATGGTTGGCGGACAAACATTAGACATGCAAAGCGAAAATCAAGAAATACAAATTGATTTAGCTACGTTAGAACAAATTCATAGAACTAAAACAGGTGCCTTAATTACATTTGCCGTCATGGCTGCTTCTGACATTGCACAGGTAGAAAATCATGTTGCTGATGCATTGTATGAATATAGTGATCATATTGGACTGATGTTCCAAATCAAAGATGACTTGCTAGATATATATGGAGACGAAGAAAAGTTAGGTAAGTCTGTTGGAAGTGATCTAGAAAATCATAAGAGTACTTATGTTTCATTATTAGGATTAGACGGTGCTGAAGAAAAACTACAACATCACACCGATGCTGCTTATGATTGTTTAGCTCAAATTGAGCAACAATATGATACATCCAATTTGAAATATATCATTGAACTATTCGTTAATAGAGATCACTAGTTAATAATAGGTTGTGATATAAAGTATATTACTGTAGCAATTATAATGGTATTACAATATAGCCATTACTAATATACTTTTATTCCAACCTATTTTATTTTTATTTAACCGAAACAACAATTTTATATTTATACAGTTAATTTATTTATATTAGCAACTATTTCAGGTAGAAACACTGGCCAGTAAAGAATCTAACTAAATTGCCATGTTATATATACATTCTTAGTAGTAGATAATATCGCTGTATGATAAAATCAATGTATAAATATTCGTATATAGAGGTGTTATCATGGCTAAAAAGTCAGTTAGACATATTAAAATTAGAGAAATTATTTCTAATGAAAAAATTGAAACGCAAGATGAACTTGTTAAACGCTTAAATGAATATGAATTAAATGTTACGCAAGCGACTGTTTCAAGAGATATTAAAGAATTACAATTAATTAAAGTTCCAACGCCTACAGGACAATATGTTTATAGTTTACCAAATGACCGCAAATACCACCCTTTAGAAAAGCTAGGGCGCTATTTAATGGATTCTTTTGTCAACATTGATGGAACAGAGAATTTACTAGTGCTTAAAACACTGCCTGGTAATGCACAATCAATTGGAGCAATTTTAGACCAGATTGCTTGGGATGAAGTATTGGGTACTATATGTGGTGATGATACTTGTTTGATTATTTGTCGTGATAAAGAGGCAAGTGAAAACATTAAAACTAGAATCTTTAATTTATTATAGTTAGAGGGAAGTGATTTTACAATGTTGCAAACCTTATCAATAAAACAGTTTGCCATCATTGATGAATTAGAAATTCAATTTGGTGATGGCTTAACTGTACTTAGTGGTGAAACTGGTGCTGGAAAATCAATTATTATTGATGCTATAGGCCAGTTAATTGGTATGAGAGCTTCATCTGACTATGTACGTCACGGTGAGAAAAAAGCGGTTATAGAAGGTATCTTTGATATTGATAATAGTCAAGAAGCTATAGCTGTGTTGCATGATTTAGCTATAGATACAACGGAAGATTTTTTACTAGTTAAACGAGAAATTTTCAGCTCTGGCAAAAGTATGTGTAGAATCAATAATCAAATTGTTACGTTACAAGACTTACGTAGAGTAATGCAAGAATTGCTAGATATACACGGACAACATGAAACGCAAACTTTACTTAAACAAAAATACCATCTACAGTTATTAGATCATTATGCAGAGGATCAGTATAAATCATTAATTGATGATTATACACAGACCTTTAAAGCTTACAAAGCTAAAAAGAAAGAGTTGCATGATTTGGAAAGTGCAGATCAAGCATTATTACAACGTTTAGATTTATTGAAATTTCAAAATGATGAACTGTTAGAAGCGAACCTTGTTGAAGGTGAAACAGAGCAATTAGAGATGGATATTAAACGTATTCAAAATTCTGAAAATCTAAACTTAGCATTGAATAATGCTCATATGACTTTAACTGATGAACATGCTATCACAGATAGATTATATGAATTTAGCCACCAATTACAGACTATTAATGATATATTACCGAACAAATATGACAGTCTAAAAGAAAATGTGGACCAAATTTACTACACATTAGAAGATGCTAAACACCAAATTTATGATGAATTGTCAAATACTGAATTTGATGAACAATATTTGAACGAGTTAGAGTCACGTATGAACTTACTAAATAATTTAAAAAGAAAATATGGTAAAGATATTAGTGAACTAATACGTTATCAAACAACAATAGAAAACGAAATTAATAAAATAGAAAATTATGAAGAGAGTACTTCACAGTTAAGAGAAGAAATTCAATCCTTATATCAACAAGTATTATCTAAAGGTAAGGCGCTATCACAAGAACGTAGAGCTGTAGCACAAACATTACGTGATCATATTGTAGCGGAAATTCAAAATTTACAAATGAAAGATGCTAATTTGGAAATTTCTTTTAAACCATTAGATGAACCGAACATAGAAGGTATAGAATTTGTCGAATTTTTAATAAGCCCTAACAAAGGTGAACCGTTAAAAAGCTTAAATAAAATTGCTTCCGGTGGTGAATTATCCCGAATCATGTTAGCTTTAAAAAGTATATTTGTTAAATCACGTGGCCAAACTGCAATTTTATTTGATGAAGTCGATTCAGGTGTTTCCGGACAGGCTGCACAAAAAATGGCAGAAAAAATGAGAGAAATTGCACAACATATACAAGTCATTTGCATTTCCCATTTACCACAAGTTGCAACAATGAGTGATCATCATTTACTTATAAGTAAAGTCGCACATAAAGATAGAACAACATCAAAAGTCACTGAACTAACAGATGATAAACGTATTGATGAAGTAGCTCGTATGATATCTGGGGCTAATGTAACTGAAATCACGAGACAAAATGCAAAAGAAATGATTGAACAAAATCGTTAAATACTAACCAGCACTATGCCAATGAGAGTATTATTAATACACTTGAAAGGTGTTGAATGTAATGCAATATCAACATTTAGTACAAAACACTTCGTCTTTAGAAGGTAATGTCGCAATCATTTTTCCCAATAACGAGAAAATTATGTCAGTCGCAATTGAAGCTCTAAAATCAACGAACGTAAATATTTACCTGTATGATACTACAGATTTAACTGAGTTATTGCGTTCTTTTGATATTGATACCCAATATTTATTACGTATATCTACGCAAATTTTAGATAATGAAATTGACTTGTTTCAGACTGTTGCCAGCGATTTAATTAACGGTAAAATCAAAGTATTGATGAAAGGGAATATTGATTCAACAAAATTGATATCATTCCTCAACCAATATCCATCATTAGTACTTAACAATAAGATATTAAGCCATGTAGCTTGTTTTAATATACCAAAGTACCATAAGATGTTATTATTAAGCGATGTGGCCATTAATAACAATCCTACAGTGTCTGATAAAATAAAAATTATTGATAACCTTTTAACATTCACTCAAAACTTAGGATATAGCAAAATAAAAGTAGCTATGTTATCTGCAGTAGATGGTGTGGACTCACAAGTCACTTCTTCTGTTGATGCACAAGAAGTAACACAACACTTTTCAACAAGTGTAAGACCATATTTATTAATAGATGGACCACTCGCTTTTGATAATGCTATAAGTATGGAAAGCGTAATAAGAAAATCAATAAAATCCCCAGTAGCAGGTGATGCTGATGTATTGATTGTGCCTAATATAGATGTAGGAAATGCACTATATAAGTCATTTTCATATTTCGGGGACGCTTCTGTCGTTAGTTTAGTACTAGGTACTAATTTTCCAATCGTTGCCACTTCAAAAGCTGATAGCAAAAGCAATATGTTAGATTCATTATATTTTAGTTTAAGACTCAAAAAGCAATAACAAAATTAATTTAATTGCTATCATTTTTATAAATTAATAAAATAAGTTAAACTGTAAACATAATAAAACGAAAATGTTTACATAACTAATATAAAAAACAAAAGTAGAAATTACACAAAGACATACATTTTGTATACTGCAAAATCACTATGTACTCATTCAAAGTGACATATGTTGATTTTAGCGGTAACTTGATTGTTTACACATTCCTTGTATTTTACGATAAAAAAGAAATGTCACGTCAATAAATGTTAGTTAGGAGCACAAATAATGTCAAAAGAACAATATGATTTAGTAATTTTAGGTGGAGGAACTGCAGGTTATGTTGCTGCAATAAGAGCAACTCAATTAGGTAAAAAAGTTGCTATAGTAGAAAATTCCTTATTAGGGGGAACATGCTTACATAAAGGTTGTATTCCAACTAAAGCCTTACTCAAATCAGCAGAAGTGATGCGCACAATTAATCATGCATCCGATTTTGGTGTAGATGTTGATTCATTTAAGCTTAATTATGAAAAAATACAAGAGAGAAAACAAGAAATCGTATCACAAATGCATAATGGTGTTTCACAATTAATGAAATACAATGAAATTGCCGTATTTAACGGAAATGGTCGTATATTAGGACCATCTCTATTTTCACCACAAAGTGGTACTATTTCCGTTGAATATGAAGATGGGGAATCGGAATTAATACCAAACTCAAATGTATTAATCGCTACTGGTTCTGAGCCTCTGTCATTACCATTTTTACCTTTTGATCATCAAGTTGTTCTTTCGAGTGACGATATACTTAACTTACAAAATCTTCCTCAAAATTTAGCAATTATTGGTGCAGGTGTTATAGGTTTAGAATTTGCATCGATGATGACAGATTTTGGTGTAGACGTAACTGTTATTGAAGCAGGTGAGCGAATCGCACCGACAGAAAGTAAGACTGTCGCAAAAACACTAAAACAAGATTTAGAAACACGAGGCGTAACTTTTCATGAAAAAGTGCAGCTCAGTGCAGAAGATATTTCACAACAAGATGATATAATTGAAATTAAAATTGCAGAATCTGAACAACGTTTTGATAAAGTATTAGTTGCTATTGGTCGCAAACCTCGAACTGAAGATATTGGATTAAACAATACAAAAATTCAAACAACAGATAAAGGTCATATTATTACAAATGACTATCAACAAACAGCCGACCAACATATTTATGCTGCAGGTGATTGTGTCGGTAAATTACAACTAGCACATGTTGGTTCTAAAGAAGGGATGGTTGCTGTTGAACATATGTTTGACCAAACGCCTTTACCAATAAATTATCAAATTATGCCTAGATGTATATATACACAACCAGAAGTTGCTTCGTTAGGTTTGAATGTCGAAGAAGCCAAAGCAGAAGGTTACAAAGCTAAAGCAGTAAAAGTGCCATTTAAAGCAATTGGCAAAGCTGTTATCGAAGATACTAAAAACCAAAGTGGCTTTTGTGAAATCGTGATTGATCAAGACCATGATACTGTATTAGGTATTAATATGATAGGACCGCATGTAACTGAATTAATCAATGAAGCATCATTGTTACAATTTATGAATGGCTCAACATTAGAACTTGGTTTAACAACACATGCTCACCCGTCATTGTCAGAAGTATTAATGGAGTTAGGCTTAAAGGTTGAAAATCGATCAATTCACGTTTAATAAGGAGGAAGAAATTTCATGTTTGATTATAAAGATGTAGGTCTTTCAACAGAAGACTTAAAATTAATGTATAAATGGATGGACTTAGGTCGTAAATTAGATGAACGTATGTGGTTACTTAATCGTGCCGGTAAAATACCTTTTGTCATAAGTTGTCAAGGTCAAGAAGCAGCACAAATAGGTATGGGCTTAGCGATGAAAGATGGTGATATTTCTGCACCTTATTATAGAGATTTAGCACTTGTTACTTACTTAGGAATGTCACCACTTGATACAATGCTTTCTGCATTTGGTAAACGTGACGATATTAATTCAGGTGGTAAGCAAATGCCAGCACACTTCAGCAATAAAAAAATTGGCATATTATCACAAAGTTCGCCCGTAGGTACACAGGTCTTACAAGGTGTGGGAGCTGCATTATCATTAAAAATGGATAAACAAGCTAATATTGCATTAGCAACTTTAGGTGAAGGTACTTCTAACCAAGGAGACTTTCATGAAGGACTTAATTTTGCAGGCGTTCACAAACTTCCATTTATTTGTGTTATTGAAAATAACAAATATGCTATTTCTGTGCCAGAGTCATTACAATACGGTGCGGAAAAATTATCTGATAGAGCTATCGGATACGGTATTCACGGTGAGCGTGTTGATGGTAATGATCCAATTGCAATGTATAAGGTGATGAAAGAAGCAAGAGAACGTGCGTTAAATGGTGGCGGCTCAACACTCATCGAAGCAATGTGTACACGTATGACAGCACATTCTTCTGATGATGATGACAGTGGCTATCGCTCTAAAGAAGAGTTAGATAGTTTGAAAACAGAAGATTGTAATGCATCATTTAGAGCATTTTTATTAAATGAAGGCATCATCGACGAACAATGGTTAGAAGATTTAGAGCAAGAACATAAATCGATTGTCAATCAAGCAACAAAAGAAGCAGAAAAAGCACCATATCCATCTCCAGAAGAAACTTATAGTTATGTCTATGAAGGAGGGAGCGTCAACAATGGCTAAATTAACTTACTTAGCAGCTATTCATCAAGCTATGGACCAAGCTATGGACAAAGATAACAATGTATTTATATTAGGTGAGGATGTTGGTTTAAAAGGTGGCGTTTTTGGTGCTACATTAGGTCTGCAACAAAAATATGGCAGCGAACGTGTCATCGATACACCGTTAGCAGAGTCTAACATTGTAGGAACTGGTGTAGGAACAGCAATGATGGGAAAACGCCCAATTGCAGAAATACAATTTGCTGAGTATATTTTACCAGCTACCAATCAAATTATGAGTGAGGCAGCTAAAGTTAGATATCGTTCTAACAATGATTGGAGTTGTCCTTTAACAATACGCGCGCCATTTGGTGGTGGTATTCACGGTGCCTTATATCATTCACAAAGTATCGAGAGTGTCTTCGCTTCTACACCTGGTTTAACAATTGTTATTCCTTCAAATCCTTATGATGCAAAAGGGTTGTTATTAGCATCAATTGAATCAAATGATCCCGTACTCTACTTTGAACATAAAAAAGCGTATCGTTTATTGAAAGAAGAAGTGCCTGAAGATTATTACACAGTGCCAATTGGTAAAGCTGATGTTAAACGACAAGGTAATGATATTACTGTTTTCACTTATGGTTTATGTGTAAATTATTGTATTCAAGCCGCTGACATGCTTGCCGAAGAAAATATAAGCGTTGAAGTTGTTGATTTACGTACAGTTTACCCACTAGATAAAGAAACAATTATCGCAAGAGCTAAAGAAACAGGAAAAATCTTACTCGTTACAGAAGACAATTTAGAAGGTAGTGTAATGTCAGAAGTAGCAGCTATAATCGCTGAAAATTGCTTGTTTGATTTAGATGCGCCAATTATGCGTCTTGCAGGACCAGATGTACCATCTATGCCATTTTCTCCACCGTTAGAAGATGAATTTATGATGAATCCTGACAAAATACAAATAAAAATGCGAGAACTAGCAGAATACTAAGGAGGCCGCACAATGGAAATTAAAATGCCTAAACTAGGTGAAAGTGTGCATGAAGGTACAATTGAACAATGGTTAGTATCGGTCGGTGACACTGTAGAAGAATATGACCCGTTATGTGAAGTTATAACAGATAAAGTTACTGCGGAAGTGCCATCGTCATATGCCGGAACTATTACAGAAATTACTGTGAATGAAGGTGAAGTTGTAGAAGTTGGAGCAGTGATCTGTCACTTGGCAGTAGAAAATGAAGCGTCTACGGAAGAAGCATCAACTACAGCTAATAATGAAGAGGTTACAACATCAACACCTACTGAAACTCCATCTGAAACAGAGTCAGTTCAACAAGATTCTACTAAACCGAATAATAATGGGCGCTTTTCACCTGTAGTATTTAAACTTGCATCTGAAAATGAAATTAACTTATCACAAGTTGTAGGGACTGGATTTGAAGGACGTGTCACGAAAAAAGATATTGAAAAGGCCATTAAGGAAGGTACAGCTAAAGAGGCTTCGCATTTTGTTAATGCGCCGACGCCAACTGTCGATGACCAAAGCAGCATAGCTACACAACAGGCTGGTTCCTCTATTCCAGTAAATGGTGTACGTAGACAAATCGCGCAAAACATGGTCAATAGCGTTAATGAAATTCCACATGCATGGATGATGATTGAAGCAGATGCTACTAATCTAGTAAATACGAGAAATTATCATAAAGAAAGTTTTAAAGCAAAAGAAGGTTACAATATTACATTCTTTGCATTCTTTGTAAAAGCTGTTGCAGAGGCATTAAAAGCATTTCCGTTGTTAAATAGTAGCTGGCAAAATGATGAAATTGTTATTCATAAAGATGTGAATATTTCTATTGCAGTTGCTGATGAAGATAAATTATATGTACCTGTAATTAAAAATGCTGATGAAAAATCAATCAAGGGTATTGCTCGCGAAGTAAATGATTTAGCCCAAAAAGCACGCTATAAAAAATTACGTAGCGAAGATATGAAAGGTGGTACATTCACCGTTAACAATACTGGAACATTTGGTTCAGTATCATCGATGGGCATTATTAATCATCCACAAGCAGCAATTCTACAAATTGAATCAATTATCAAAAAGCCTGTCGTAATTGATGATATGATTGCTATTCGAAATATGGTTAATTTATGTTTATCTATTGATCATCGTATTTTAGATGGCTTACAAGCTGGTAGATTTATGAATTATGTAAAATCACGTATCGAACAATATTCAATTGAAAACACAAGTATATTTTAAGCAAAACTAATTAAAAAATCTTTATTGGAGCGAGATTAAGAAACGATACAAATTGTTCTTATATCTCACTCCTATTTTTATGCATGTGAAACACGCGGGTTGAACAATTACCAAGAAATTAGTAAAATAATGATATTAATAAAGATATGGAAGGTGACCTGGTTATGGATTTAAATTTCGATTTATATATGAATGATGTCGTAGACCAAGCTAGAAACGAAATGGTCGAAGCGGGATATGAACAATTAACGTCTGCTGAAGAAGTAGATAAAGTATTACAACAAGATGGCACTACTTTAGTAATGGTAAACTCAGTCTGCGGATGTGCAGGTGGTATGGCTCGTCCAGCAGCCGCTCATTCTCTACACTATGATACGCTCCCGGATCGCCTAGTGACTGTTTTTGCTGGTCAAGATAAAGAAGCAACACAACAAGCACGTGATTACTTTGAAGGTTATGCACCTTCAAGTCCATCATTTGCATTAATTAAAGATGGACAAATTACTGAAATGATAGAACGTCATCAAATAGAAGGTCACGATGTGATGGATGTTATTACGCAATTACAATCTTTATTCGATAAATACTGCGAAGAAAGATAAAGAGGCCAAATATCATGCCACGTTTAAATCCATATAAAATAGGATTTAGGACGATAAAGACGGCCATTGGAATGGCACTAGGAATTATTATTGCACAACTGTTAGGGTTAGATAATTTTTCTTCTAGTGCCATTTTAGTTGTACTTTGCATAAAGCATACAAAAGTTCATTCTGTACAAGCAATAGCTTCACGTTTTGTATGTTGTACGCTAATATTAATATTTGGTTCAATTATTTTTAATTACTTCGGACAACACGCACTAATACTAGGTCTTATCGTACTGTTTTTTATACCGCTAACAGTAGTTTTAAAGGTTCAAGAAGGCATAGTAACCAGTTGCGTAATCTTGCTTCATGTCTTTAACGCACAAACTATTGATATAAATTTATTTTTCAATGAGATTTTATTATTAATTGTAGGTTTAGGTATAGCCTTTTTAATGAATATGATTATGCCAAGCTTAGATAAAAATTTAAAACAATATAAGCATGAAATTGAAGATTATTTTACAGAAGTTTTTAAAACATATAGCGAAGTATGTAGAGATCCAAGCCGTTCATTAGATTTATCGTTTTCTCAAATCCAATTTACCATCAAAAAAGCAAAATCACTTGCTTTTAGAGATGTTAAAAATCATTTTGGCAGAAATGAAAACTCATATTATCATTATTTTGATATGCGTGAGGAGCAGCTTGATTTGTTACGCAGAATTCAAAACATGTTACAAAATATAGAGTGTTCAGATTTATTATTAGACCAATTAAGTAACTTATTATTAGAAATAGCCGAAAATGTGAATAGTAATGATTATACATTACTGCGTTTACATTCATTATATGAAATTCGACTTGAATTAGACAAAATGCCTTTACCACAATCACAAAACGCATTACAAACAAGAGCTAGTCTTATGCAGTTGTTAAATGAATTGGAAGAATATTTACTAATCAAATCAGATTTCGGATCATTAAAAATGCATCATGAATCACACAGTGCATAAAAAGAACCTAAGTGAGTAACATTAATTCACTTAGGTTCTTTTTAATTACTATCCCATCATTGGAGCAAAACTTGATAAAATCAAAGCTAATACTACTGCAACGAGCATGACCACAATGATAACTCTTAATACTTTATTATTATTCACTTAAAATTCCTCCGTAAAACTTATAATATCTTATCCACAATACATAGTTTACTCTAATTGTTAATATAAGCATATTTTATAATATATTGCTGATGAATGGAAGTAATCAAATATGTTTCGTAAATGACTAATTTTGTTTACACTTAACAATAATGACTATAATACTAATACTATGCAGAAACACATATTTTAGGAGTGGAACTATGATCAATCAAGAACGTTTAATTAATAATTTTTTAGATTTAGTTAAGATTAATTCTGAATCGGGATATGAAGCATCGATTCAAGAATATTTAAAATCATACTTCCGACAATTACATGTGCAAGTCACAGAAGATAACGCCGGGTCATACGAATATCTCGGAGCCAATAATTTAATTTGTACATTAGCACCATATAATGCACATGACAATAGCGATAAAATTTACTTTACTAGTCATATGGATACCGTGGCACCAGGTAAAAACATCAAGCCAGTAATAAGTGAAGACGGATATATTTATTCTGATGGTACTACAGTTTTAGGCGCAGATGATAAAGCTGGCATAGCTGCAATCTTAGAATTAATACATACATTACAAGATTATGATATTGCACACGGACAAATACAGTTTATTATAACTGTAGGTGAAGAATCTGGGCTAGAAGGCGCTAAAGTATTAGATAGTACATTATTAGATGCAGAATACGGTTATGCAGTAGATGCCAGTGTTCCTGTCGGTACTACTGTTATAGGTGCCCCGACACAAATGAAATTAGTAGCAACAATACATGGTAAAAAGGCACATGCAAGTACACCAAATAAAGGAATAAGTGCTATTAACATAGCTGCAAAAGCCATTAGCAATATGCATTTAGGTCAAATTGACCATGAAACGACAGCAAATATTGGTCGTTTTGAAGGTGGCTCTGCAACAAATGTCGTTGCAGATAAAGTAACTTTACAAGCAGAAGCACGTTCCCATTCTCCACAAAAAGTAGAAGCTCAAATTAATCATATGAAAAAAATATTTGAAGCGACCGCTACGAATTACGGAAGCTCAGCAACAGTAGAGACATACCAAACCTACACAGGTTTTAAAATTGATGACCAAAGTAAAGTTACACAAGTAGCACAGTCCAGTGCAACACAATTAAATTTAGAACCACAAACAGTTATTGCTGGAGGTGGATCCGACGGTAATATTATTAATGGCTATGGTATTCCTACAGTGATTTTAGGTGTTGGTTATGAATTTATACACACAACTGAAGAACGTATGGAGATAAAATCGTTAACAGCATTAGCTCAGCAGTTACTTAAAATCACACAAATTGCTAATCAAGGTTAGAAACTCATTTAGTGATGTGATTACTGCTTTGTGATACAATAAACATGTAAACTTTAATAAGAGAGGTTAGTAATATGACACAACAAATTGGTGTAGTAGGTTTAGCAGTAATGGGTAAAAACCTTGCTTGGAATATTGAATCACGTGGTAATAGCGTTTCAGTATTCAATCGTTCATCTGAAAAAACAGATGAAATGGTAAAAGAATCCGAAGGTAAAAATATCCATCCAACATATTCAATTGAAGAGTTTGTTAATTCTTTAGAAAAACCCCGCAAGATTCTATTGATGGTCAAAGCTGGTCCAGCTACAGATGCAACAATAGATAGCTTATTACCGTTATTAGATAACGACGACATTCTTATTGATGGTGGTAATACAAACTATCAAGATACAATTAGACGTAATAAAGCTTTAGCTGAAAGCGGCGTTAACTTTATTGGTATGGGTGTATCAGGTGGTGAAGTAGGAGCATTAACAGGTCCTTCTTTAATGCCAGGTGGACAAAAAGAAGCATTTGATAAAGTAAGTGATATCCTTGAATCTATCTCAGCAAAAGCTAAAGATGGCGCACCATGTGTTGCTTATATTGGCCCTAATGGCGCTGGCCACTATGTAAAAATGGTACATAATGGTATCGAATACGCTGACATGCAATTAATTGCTGAAAGCTATGCAATGATGAAAGATTTATTAGGAATGTCTCATGAAGAAATTTCTAACACATTCAAAGACTGGAATGCAGGAGAACTTTCTAGTTACTTAATCGAAATCACTGGTGATATCTTCACAAAACTTGACGAAGGTTCTGATGAAGCACTTGTTGAAAAAATATTAGATACTGCTGGACAAAAAGGTACTGGTAAATGGACATCTATTAACGCATTAGAATTAGGTATTCCATTAACAATCATTACTGAATCAGTATTTGCAAGATTTATCTCTTCTATAAAAGAAGAACGTGTAAATGCGTCTAAACAATTAAATGGTCCTAGTGCAAACTTTACAGGTAATAAAGAGGAATTCCTTGAAAAAATTCGTAAAGCTTTATATATGAGTAAAATTTGTTCATATGCACAAGGTTTCACACAAATGAAAAAAGCTAGTGAAGACAACGACTGGAATTTAAAATTAGGCGATTTAGCTATGATTTGGAGAGAAGGTTGTATCATTCGCGCTCAATTCCTACAAAAAATTAAAGATGCGTATGATAATGATTCAAACTTACAAAATTTATTACTAGATCCATACTTTAAAGATATCGTAACAAATTATCAAGATGCACTACGTGATGTAGTTGCAACTGGTGTGCAAAATGGTGTACCAACACCTGGTTTCTCAGCAAGCATTAACTATTATGATAGTTACCGCTCTGAAGACTTACCAGCAAACTTAATCCAAGCACAACGTGACTATTTTGGTGCACACACTTATGAACGTAAAGACCGTGAAGGTGTTTACCATACACAATGGATTGAAGACTAATTATATTTAGCATAAGCACTCATTGAGAGTGCTTTGCTTTTCAACATATATGGAATCGATTACATTTCTTAAACTATTTTTATATAATTAATGTTTCAATCCATATCTATACATATTTTAATTAATCTATTTTAAAACGGAGGTCTAAAATGACGACTAAAAAATGGTGGAAAGAAGCAGTTGCCTATCAAGTTTATCCAAGAAGTTTTAATGACTCAAATAACGACGGTATAGGTGATTTAAATGGACTAATTGCTAAATTAGATTATTTAGTAGACTTAGGGATCGATATTATTTGGTTATCCCCAATGTACAAATCGCCAAATGATGATAATGGTTACGATATTAGTGATTACTTTGATATTATGGATGAATTTGGTACTATGGCTGAATTTGATGCTTTGTTAGAAGCTGTGCATAATAAAGGGATGAGGTTAATTCTAGATTTAGTTGTTAATCATACTTCCGATGAACATCCATGGTTTATCGAATCACGTTCCAGTAAAACTAATGCTAAAAGGGATTGGTATATTTGGCAAGATCCACAACCAGATGGTAGTGAGCCAAACAATTGGGAAAGTATTTTTAATGGTTCTACATGGGAATATGATCAAAAAACTGAGCAATATTATTTCCATTTATTCAGCAAAAAACAACCTGATTTGAATTGGGAAAATCCAGAAGTGCGACAAGCTGTCATTTCAATGATGAATTGGTGGTTTGATAAAGGAATTGATGGTTTTAGAGTAGATGCAATCACTCATATTAAAAAGTCATTCGACAAAGGCAATTTACCAACAACGAATCAGCAGAAATTTGCACCAGCTTTTGATGCTGCAATGAATCAACCAGGTATTCATACATGGTTACAAGAAGTCAAAGAGGGTAGCTTAGATCATTATGATATTATGACTGTTGGTGAAGCTAATGGTGTTAGCCCCGCTGATGCACACCTGTGGGTTGGTGAAAATGAAGGTAAATTCGATATGATTTTCCAATTTGAACATTTAGGATTATGGCAAACAGGGGAAAGTAGCTTTGATGTATTAGCATATAAAAATGTTTTAGCTACATGGCAAAAACGTCTAGAAAATAACGGTTGGAATGCCTTATTTATCGAAAATCATGATCAACCACGCCGAGTATCAACTTGGGGAGATGATCAACAATTTTGGTATGAATCTGCAACAAGCCATGCAATCGTCTATTTCCTACAACAAGGGACACCATTCATTTATCAAGGACAAGAAATAGGTATGACTAACTATCCTTTCGAGCATATTGAAACCTTTAATGATGTTGCAGTTATAAATGAATATAATATTGTTAAAGCTCAAGGTGGCGACACAGAAGCCTTGTTACACAAACATAAAATGGAAAACAGAGATAATGGTCGGACACCTATGCAGTGGAACACTGATAAACATGCTGGCTTTTCAACTGCTGAACCTTGGTTCCCAGTAAATCCAAACTATAAAGATATTAATGTGGCACAACAACTTGAAGATCCAGATTCAATTTTAAATTTCTATAAGGACTTAATTAAAGTTAAAAAGTCGGATGATGTGTTCACTTATGGTCAGTTTGACTTAGTTGATGAAAATAATAGTCAGGTTTTTGCTTATACTCGTAAATTAAATGACATAACTTACTTAATAGTTGGAAATTTAACTGATAAAAATGCGCAGTTATCGCTAGATAATAATAGTAATAAACCACAAACAATATTACATAATTATGATGGTGATATTGATTTACAAAATTTACGACCTTTTGAAGCAGCAGTAATTAAATTATAATGGTAACAGGGAGTGGGACAGAAATCTGATTTTGTAAAAATGATTTCGTCGTCCCA
>NZ_JAFEQJ010000006.1:141194-145636 GCF_016890655.1 Staphylococcus sp. GDY8P72P
CACCCCGGCAAGGATGACTAGTATTGAAACAAACTTGGGTTGAAGTGCATTTTCAATGCAGTCATCTAACTTCCAACATAAAAAGAGGTTGGAACAAATCAATGATGTCCTAACCTTCATAACGTAGACAAATCCTTTGCATTAATTTGCGAAGGATTTGTCTATTTTCTATTTATATAGCTTTGTCAAATTAGTAGTGCTTTTTCGTATATTTACTTAGTAGGAGTAATGTCGACCAATCGAATCATCTGATACATATAATCTATATCCTGTTGGCAATGATTATGCCAACTACAGTGGGTAAAGCACTAGCCGAAGACTACAGGCTGAGGCAGTGCCCACTGAAAGTGTGCATAAAAACTGTCAATATAAAAAGAAACTAGGACGAATCAATATTGTCCCAGCCTCTAATCAAATATCTTGTTGATTTACAGGTAACCATAATTGTATTTTTGTAAAGCTATCCTCAAAGGAAATATCGAAAGGATACACTTCTACATATAAACTGTTATGTTCATAAGGTAATGATAATTGTAAACTTGTTTCGATATAGTGCCATGCCTCATTTGTTACATAATCAATTTCACCTTGTAAATTAAACTTAGCGTATTGACGTTCTGGTAAATAACGACTTTCTAAATGCTCAGGGTATCGATCACTCGGCACGCCTACAAATATTTCTACGCCATATTCTAAAGGGCAGCTAATAACATATAATTCATATGGACTCATATTATTATAGCGCTGCAACTCAGTTATTTTACCTTCTATCACTAAATCTTCTAAAAAGTCAGGTACTTTAAACGGATTTTCAATATCTACAGAGTTAATGAATTTTGCATAACCTACCAAATTCAGACCAGCAGTTGTTTCCAATCTAAATGTATAAGGTGCTTTTTCAGTGGTAGTTACTTTCAAATATTGCCTATTTTGTACTTTTAATCGTTCTTTTTTAGCATTTGCTTGTAATGGTGAAATACCATGAAAATCACTAAAATCATATGCAAAATCATTCGTATTTGCATAATGATATTTTTTTGCTATATCAACTAAACGACCTGATCCATCAAGAAGTTCTTGTGCAGCAACAGTCATTTTTCGTGCTTGTGCATACTCACTCGGTGATAAACCAACAATCATTTTGAATGATTGATCTAAGTGATAAGGTGAAAGACCTACGTAATCACTCAATGTTTGCAAATGAAATTGTTCTAGCAAATGGTCTTCAATATAAACGATTGCTTGCTGAATTTGCTTGATAACGTCCAAAACTTTCACTCCTAAAACTTACAAAGCCGAAATCATAAAGCAACAGAAACTATGTTACAAAAGTTGCTTTCGTTTTATAAAAAATCTTATTATTACTTATGTATAGTTTACCTTATTTGAAGCTTAATAACACCTATATTGGTGTGTAACATTTTGCCCTATAAAATTTGTAGCGTTGGTGTTTCCAATAACTAAAATAATAACACAAAAAGGAACAAAGAAAAAAGCGACAACATCAGTGTAAAAAGACACTGTGTTATCGCTTTTTTGTGCTTTTAATTATTAATGAATATCATCCCACCAATGGAAACCATCTCTACTTAACAGTAAATCACTTTCCAATGGTCCATTAGAACCAGCAGTATAGTTAGGGAATTCAGGTGCTGTTTGATCCCATTCATTTTGAATAGCATCGACAAATCTCCAAGTTGATTTTAATTCTTCCCAATGAGTAAAGTTAGTAGCGTCACCATTTAAACAATCAAATAATAAGTTTTCATAAGCATCAACTGTATTCATTTTATCTTGTGCACTCATAGCATAAGATAATTGTACAGGTTCTGTCTCAATGCCTTGAACATTTTTCTTAGCATTTAAATGCAATGATACGCCTTCATTTGGTTGAATATTGATTACTAATAAATTAGAATCTAATTTTTTATCTGTTTCATAGTATAAATTCATAGGTACTTCTTTAAATTCAACAACTACTTGGATCGTTTTACTCTTCATACGTTTACCTGTACGAATATAGAATGGTACACCAGCCCATCTAAAGTTATCAATTGTCAATTTACCAGCGACAAAAGTAGGGGTCGTTGAATCTTCAGCAACACGATCTTCATCACGATATTTTCTTACTTCTTGTCCATCAATAACACCATTATCATATTGACCACGTACAAAGTTTTGGCTTACTTCTTCCGGTTCTAGTTTACGTAAAGATTTTAATGCTTTTACTTTTTCTGCACGAATGTCTTCACTGTTTAAACTAATAGGAGCCTCCATAGCTAATAATGCGACCATTTGTAACATATGATTTTGTACCATATCTTTTAGTGCACCACTTGATTCATAGTACCCGCCACGATCTTCGACACCTAATACTTCAGAAGAAGTGACTTGTATATTTGAAATGTATTTATTATTCCATAATGGTTCGAACATCGCATTTGCGAAACGTAAAACTTCAATGTTTTGTACCATATCTTTACCAAGATAGTGGTCAATTCTATATATTTCTTCTTCTTTAAATGAACGTCGAAGTTGTTCATTTAATTGTTCAGCTGAAGCCAAATCTGTGCCAAATGGTTTTTCAATTACTAAACGTTTAAAACCATCTGTATTTGTTAATCCAGAAGATTTTAAGTAATCAGAAATCACACCAAAGAATTTTGGAGCCATCGCTAAATAAAATAGCCGATTGCCTTCTAATTTAAATTCTTTATCTAATTTATTACTGTACTCTAGTAGAGATTCATAACTTGCTTCATCACTCACATCATGTTTGTGATAAAAAACATGTTCCATAAATTTATCTAAATGCTTGGTGTTTTTAACGTGTTCTTGAATTGATGATTTCACTTGACTACGGAAATCATCGTTAGTTAACTCTCTTCTACCTATACCGATAATCGCAATATGCTCATTTAAATTTTCTTGTTGGTATAAATGAAATAACGATGGGAATAGTTTTCTGTGGCTTAAATCACCTGTTGCTCCGAATATTGTTATTAAACATGGTATATTCTTATTTCTAGTACTCAAGATAAAAACCTCAATTCTTTTTTAAAATCTTCTTTAATTATAGACTAATTAATCGTATAGTTCATACCATTTTGCTTATAATCAATTTTTTCTTTACTATAACATTCTTAATTTTATATGCTAAAATGTATTCAAGAAGAGGGGGCACGTTCATGGAAATCACATTTTTCGGCACAAGTGCTGGCTTACCTACGAAAGAACGTAATACACAATCTATCGCACTTAATTTAGAACCTTATTCTAATAATATATGGTTATTTGATGTTGGTGAGGCTACACAACATCAAATCTTACACCATTCCATAAAGTTAGGCAAAATTGACCATATTTTCATAACACATATGCATGGTGATCATATTTTTGGACTACCAGGCTTATTAACAAGTCGTTCGTTCCAAGGTGGGGAAGGCAAACCATTGACCATTATAGGTCCTAAAGGGATTAAATCATTTGTCGAAACAACATTAGCTTTATCTGAATCAAGATTGAATTACACATTGACATTTATTGAACTCGACAATCATTTTGCGTATCAGCATAATGGTTTTACAGTTACAGCAGATATTTTAAATCATGGTATAACTTCATTCGGTTACCGTATTGAAGCACCACAAACCTCTGGTAAAATAGATGTTCAAGCTTTAAAATCAATAGGGCTAGAACCGGGACCTAAGTATCATGAAGTAAAAGAACACGAAACGTTTGAGTTTGAAGACGTTATTTACAATTCTTGTGATTTTAAAGGGGCACCGACACCGGGACCCATAGTTGCTATATTTGGAGATACTAAACCTTGCGCAAATGAATATCAAATTGCATTGAATGCGAATGTTATGGTGCATGAAAGTACATACATAGAAGGCGACAAAACTTTAGCGAATAATTATCACCACAGTCACATTGAAGATGTGTTTGCTTTAATGCAGAAAGCTAATGTTAAGCATAGTCTAGTAACACATATTAGCAATCGATACACACTTGAAGAGGTGGAAGCAATATATAATGACTTATTGCAAGGTGACACATTACCAAGTTTTCAATTTGTTAATGATTTTGACTCTTACCAAATATAAATAGATGAAGTAGCCTTGGACTACTTCATCTCAGTTCATACACAATGTCTAAATTTAACATTACATCGACTATACGTAATAAATGATAGCTAATTATTATTTATTTTAATAATTAGCAGTGCTTTAGCCGACTCCTGCGGAAAAGGCACTTGCCGAAGACTACAGGGTAAGGCAGTGACCACAGAATGTGTACAAAAAAAACTGCCAACAAAGTTGTAAACTTTATCGACAGTTTGAAGAGGCTGGGACAATATTAATTGTCCTAGTCTCTTTTCATATTGGCAGTAGCTGACTGCATTGAAAATGCGCTTTAAACCAAGCTTGTTTCAACGC